>NZ_JBNCOG010000054.1:0-17005 GCF_051280745.1 Nocardioides ureilyticus
GCAGGTTGCCGACCTCGACCCCCGCGGTCCGGTCGTCGAGGTCGGCCCGCGCAGCGAGCCGTGCGAGCGGGGCGTGGGCGGGGGCCCGGAGCCCCCCCGCCCGGGTGTCGCCCGCCTCCCACCCCCCCCACCCCCCCCCCCACACCCCCCCCCCCCCCCCGCGCCCACCCCCACAACACCCCAAACCCCCCCCCCCCCCCCCCCCCCCCCCCCCCCCCCCCCCCCCCCCCCCCCCCCCCCCCCCCCACCGCTGATCTGCTCATCCGGGCCCAGGAGGCCACCGGACCGGAGCGCGACGACCTGCTCACGGAGGTCATCCTGATCAACCGCCGCGTCGCCGACGCGGTCGCCAACCGCTACCGCCGCCGGGGCATCCCGCTGGAGGACCTCCAGCAGGTCGCGTACGAGGGCCTGGTCAAGGCCGTGAACCGCTTCGACCCCACGGTCCGCGACGACCTGCTCACCTACGCCGTGCCGACCATCCGCGGCGAGATCCAGCGCCACTTCCGTGACCAGGGCTGGATGGTCCGCCCGCCGCGGCGCGTGCAGGAGCTCCAGCGGGACCTGACGATGGCCACCGACCGGCTCGAGCAGGAGCTCGGCCGCGAGCCGACCGCCGAGGAGGTCGAGGCAGACCTCGGCATCACGCCCGAGGAGCACCGCGAGGCGCTGCAGGGGCTCGGCTGCTTCCAGCCGACGTCGCTCGACCAGCCGGTCGGCACGGACTCGGGCACCAGCCTCGGCGAGGTGCTCCCCCAGGACGCCGACAACGGCGCCGCGGAGGCACGTGCTGTCCTCGCCCCCGTCATGCGTGGGCTCTCCGAGCGCGACAAGCGCGTGCTGTACCTGCGGTTCTACGAGGACCAGACGCAGCGCGAGATCGGCGACGAGCTCGGTGTGAGCCAGGTCCAGGTCTCGCGCGTCTTGTCGCGGATCATCGGGACGATGCGGGAGCAGATCGGCGCGGAGCACCCGCCGGCACCCTGACCCGCAGACCGCCCTGCGGCGCGGTGGGGATGCGGCTCCGGTCCACCGCACCGGCCACCACGTCGTAGGGCACGGCCGCGAGCACCCGCACCGTGGCCTCCAGGATCCGCAGCGTCAGCGACTCCCCCGGGCACCGGTGGCCCGAGGGATGGCCGCCGCCCTGCGGCACCAGGTCGAACGCGCCCGGCGCGAGGTCGAGGAACCGCTCGGGCCGGAACTCCTCCGGCTCCGACCACCGCTGCGGGTCGTGGTCGATGCCCAGCACGTCGAGGACGAGCCGGTTCCCGCGGCGTACCCGGACGCCGTCGACCGTCGCCGGGCGGGTCGCGCGGGCAGCCAGCAGGGGCACGAACGGCGTGGTCCGGCGCACCTCCTGTGCGAAGGCGAGCCGGGACCGCTCAGCGCCTTCCTCCGCCAGCCGTTCGCGCCAGTCGGGACGTTCGGCAAGCCGCGCGGCGGCGAAGACTCCCAACCAGGAGGTCGCGACGGTGGGCCGCAGCAGGTTGCCGACCTCGACCCCCGCGGTCCGGTCGTCGAGGTCGGCCCGCGCAGCGAGCCGTGCGAGCGGGGCGTCGCCGGGCACCTCGAGCCGCCCGGCGCGGATGTCGCGCACGAGCGACCGGCCCCACCGGTCGGACCAGTGACGTGCCGCCCAGGCCCGCGGGTAGGCGATCCCCGAGAAGCCGAAGCCGTCGACGATCCGGTAGAACCGCTGCGCGGCCGCATCGGCGCGGTCGTCGGGGAGGTCCAGCCCGGCCCAGTCCAGCACCGCCCGGCCGTACGCCGAGACCAGTGCCGACTGCACCGACACCTCCCGCCCGGGCCACGACGCCGTGCTCGCCGCCAGCTCGTCGCCGACGCGGGCGACCAGCGGTGCGAGCCCGTCGGCCGACAGCACGTCGACCATGACCTGCTTCCGAGCGCGGTGGTCGTCCCCGTCCAGGCCGTGCACGGCACCGCGGCCGAAGAGCAGCCATCCCAGCGGTGGCGGGATGACCCCGGCGCGCTCGGCCGCGGACTCGTCGTAGAAGAGGCGAGCGCCGGCCTCGCTTCGCACCACGACGGCGCGGCGCCCCATCAGGCGCGAGGCGTAGGCGCCCGCCCGCTGCTCGACGCCGCGTGCGGCACGGTCGGTGGCCACGGCGTCGTACCCGTGGCGGAGGAGGCGCAGGCCGAGATCCATGGGGCACCGGTGACCCACGGTCGCCGGTTCAGTCCGGTCACTCCAGGATGCGACGCACGCGGTCCGGCGCGAAGCCGTGCCGCATCCCCCAGCCGACCGCCTGGGACCGGCGGGCCACGCCGACCTTGCGGTACGCCGTGCGGATGTAGGTCTTCACCGAGTTGATCGACAGGAAGGTCTGTGCGGCGATCTCCCGGTTGGAGAGTCCCTGGGTGATGAGCGCGAGGATCTCCGACTCGCGGGGCGTCAGGCCGTGGTCCTTCCCCGGCCACACCGTCTCCTGGCCCTCGAGGTCGTCCGCGCCGTGGCACCACCCCTCCGCGCTGGCGTCGGGCCGCACGAGCTCGCCGGCCCGTACCTTCTCCAGCGCGGCGGCGATCGCCTCGGCACCGAGGCCCTTGGAGAGGTAGCCCGCCGCGCCCCGGCGCAGGGTCTCCTCGACGAGATGGGCGTCGGTCGTCCAGCTGTAGACGACGACCTTCGCACCGGACTCGGCCACGAGCGACTCCAGCTCGATGCGCTCCCCCTGGACCTGGGCGAAGGTGTCGTAGAGGACGACGTCGACGTCGCTGCGCACCGGCAGGCCGCTGTCGATCTCGACCACGCGGACCTGGTCGCTCAGCGGCGCCATCATGGCCGCCACGCCGGCGACCACGAGCTCGTAGTCGTTGACGACGGCGAGGCGGATCGGTCCGGGCGGCACGGCAGCCATCCTCTCACCCAGACGGGTGGGGCCGAAGCGAAATCGAAGAGTCGTGCCGCCGGCGGCGGCGTCTACGCCGTGGCGGGGGCGCCGTCGAGGTAGTCGTCGATCTCCGCGAGCACTCGCTGCTTGACGTCCGGCTCCGCGAAGGACGCCTGGACAGCGGCGCGTGCGAGGTCGGCCACGCCGTGCTGGTCGAGGTCGAAGAGGTCGGCAGCGATCTCGTACTCACGGTTGAGGGTCGTCCCGAACATCGGCGGGTCGTCGGAGTTGACGGTGACCGTGACACCGGCGTCGCGGAAGGCGGTGATGGGGTGGGCCGCCAGGTCGGGCACGGCGCGCGTCGCGACGTTGGACGAGGGGCACACCTCCAGGGGGGTGCCTGTCTCGGCGAGGTGCGCCAGCAGCTCCGGGTCACGGGCGGCCGACGTCCCGTGCCCGATGCGCTCCGCACCGAGCAGCCGGATGGCGTCCCACACGGTCTCCGGTCCGGTGGTCTCACCGGCGTGGGGCACCGAGTGCAGCCCGGCGGCTCGTGCGGCGGCGAAGTGCGGCTGGAACTGCGGACGCGGAACCCCGATCTCCGGGCCGCCCAGGCCGAACCCGACCAGCCCCTCCGGGGCGTGGTCGAGCGCGAAGGTGAGCGTCGCGTCGGCGCTCGGCAGGCCCGCCTCGCCCGGGATGTCGTAGATCCAACGCAGGACCAGGCCGAAGTCGCGCTCGGCAGCGACCCGGGCGTCCTCGATCGCCTCGGTGTAGGCCTCGATGGGCATCCCCCGCTCAGCGTCGTGGGGCAGGACCGACGTGTACGGCGTACAGGTGAGCTCGGCGTACCGCAGGGACTGCTCGGTGGCCATCTCCCGCGCGATCTCGTAGGTGAGGAACCGGATGTCGTCCGGGGTGCGCACCAGGTCCACCACGGCGAGGTAGACCTCGATGAAGTGCGCGAAGTCGCGGAACTCGTAGAAGGCGCGCAGCTCGTCGAGATCGCTCGGCACCGTGCCGGGGTGACGGGCGGCGAGCTCCGCGACCATCCGGGGCGAGGCGGAGCCGACGTGGTGGACGTGGAGCTCGGCCTTGGGCAGGCCGGCGACGAACTCGGGCGTGACGCGCATCCGGGGATCATCGGCTCGACCGGCCCCGGGGTCCAAGTCGGGACCGCCCGCGCGCGGCCCCCGTGCGGGGTGCTCTCGTAGGGTGGCTCCTCGTGAACGAGCGACTCGTCTGGATCGACTGCGAGATGACCGGCCTCGACCTGCGCGAGGACGCGCTGATCGAGGTGGCGGCGCTGGTCACCGACTTCGACCTCAACGTCCTCGGCGAGGGGGTGGACATCATCGTCAAGCCGCCGGCGGACGCCCTGGACCAGATGGGCGACTTCGTCCGGAGCATGCACGAGAGCTCGGGGCTGCTCGCCGCGCTGGAGACCGGTGTGACCCTCGCGGAGGCCGAGGAGCGCACCCTGGCCTACATCCAGGAGCACTGCCCGGCCGGCAGCCGCCCGCCGCTGGCCGGCAACACCGTGGCGACGGACCGGTCGTTCCTCGCGCGCGACATGCCCGACCTCGAGTCGTTCCTGCACTACCGGATCGTCGACGTGAGCTCGATCAAGGAGCTGGCCCGCCGCTGGTTCCCCAAGGCGTACTTCCAGGCGCCCGCCAAGCGCGGCAACCACCGCGCCCTGGCCGACATCCGCGAGAGCATCGAGGAGCTGCGGTACTACCGCGAGGCGGTGTTCGTGCCCTCGCCGGGACCCGACTCCGACGCCGCCCGGGAGATCGCCGCGCGTCACGGGGGCGCGCTGACCGGCCTCTCGGATCCCGAGCCGGGCCCGGATTCAGCGCCGGGCGCCTGAGTCCTCTACACTTCTCGACGGCCCCGACCCCTGTCGGGACGCCATGGTGGGTATAGCTCAGCTGGTAGAGCGCTGCGTTGTGGTCGCAGATGTCGCGGGTTCAAGTCCCGTTACTCACCCCAGACGTCGAGCCCCTACCTGGGAGACCGGGTGAGGGGCTCGACGCGTCTCTGCGCGCGGCGTGGTCGGCGTCCCACCCGGGCCGAACACCGGCGCGGAAGCAGTGGGCACACGTAACGTCCGACCGTGTCCTCACGAACCGTCTCGCTCGTCATGATATTCGCCCTGCCGCTCGCGGCCCTCCTCACGGGCTGCGCCGGTGACACGGCTGAGCCACCTGCTACGACCTCGTCCGTCGGGGCCGCGGTGGACGCGCCCGCCGGGAGTCAGACATCCGCGTGGCGAAGCGCCGAGGAGATCGTCCCGGAGTCCGGCGCTCTCTTCGGCGTCTCGCTCGACTGGTCGGAGGACTCCCTGGCCGACTACGCCGACCGCCTCGGCCGTCGACCCGCCGTCGCGGTGTCCTTCTACGGCTTCCCGATGGAGGAGCAGGAGCGGACGTGGCTCGACCAGGCGGTCGAGCAGGCCGCCGAGGTCGGCAGCATCCTGCTGCTGACCTTGGAGCCCCGGTCGGGACTGGCCGCGGTGACCGGCGAGGTCGCCACCGACCTCGCCGGTGTCCTCGACGGCTACAACCGCCGGGGTGTGCCGACGCTCGTCCGGTTCGCGCACGAGATGAACGGCTCGTGGTACTCCTGGGGCCAACAGCCCGCAGCGTACGTCGCGGCGTACCGGCGGGTGGCCGCGGCCATCCACCGGGACGCTCCCGGCTCGGCCATGGTCTGGGCGCCCAACTACGGCGGCGGCTATCCGTTCGCGGGCGGCGAGCACCAGGCGGAGGCGGGCTCCGCCGCCGCACGCGCCCTCGACACCGACGGTGACGGCGTGGTGACCCAGGCGGACGACCCCTACCGGCCGTACTGGCCCGGACGAGCACACGTGGACTGGGTCGGCATGTCGGTCTACCACTGGGGCGCGGAGTACCCCTGGGGCGAGAACGAGGTGCCGGAGCCGACAAAGTTCACCGACCTGATCCGCGGCACCTACGACGGGGCGGCCGGCGACGAGCGTGCGGTCCCCGACTTCTACGCCGAGTACGGCGAGCAGGAACGCCTGCCCCTGGCCGTCACCGAGACCGCTGCGTTCCACGCCCCGGGCGGGAGCGGCGCCGGTGAGATGGCCGTCAAGCAGGCGTGGTGGGGCCAGGTCTTCGACGACGACCACGTCGCGACGATGCCGTGGCTGAAGATGATCAACTGGTTCGACTGGCGCAAGCACGAGCCGGAGACCGACGCTGTCGTCGACTGGACCGTCACCCGGTCACCCGACGTGGCCGCAGCGTTCCGCGCCGACCTGCCCGACTGGCTGCACTTCGCGGGCTGAACCCGTCCGGTCGGCGGCGAGGCCGACGTCCGCGGTACCAGACGGCGAAGACCGCGGTCGCCAACAGCAGCTCGGCGACGTCGCCCCCGTAGTACATCCACTGGGCGGCGGCCTCCACCTCCGCCCGGCCGTGGCCACCGCGGGGCGGCAGCCGCGTCGCGCCGGCGTACAGGAGCTTGGCGAGATGGGCATGGGCGCCGGCGGCGAGGACCAGGACCGCCACCCGGGTGCGCATCGCCGGCCGACGGGGCGCCGGGTCGAGGCCCACCAACGACCAGGCGAAGAGGAACCCGACCGCCAGGAAGTGCACGTGCACGACCACGTGCGCGACCGGATGCTCTGCGGTCGTCGCCTGGAGCGGGGTGAGGTAGAGCGCGAACATGCTGCCCACGTGCAGGAGGGCGGCGGTGGCGGGGTGGGTGAGCAGGTGCACCGGTCCCGACCGGAGCACGGCCACGATCCTCCGACCGGTCCGCGCCGGCACCGCACCGAGCAGGAGGGCGCCGGGAGCGCCGAGGACCAGCGCGAGCGGCGCCAGCATGCCGAGGACGACGTGCTGAGCCATGTGCCCGCGAAGCCCAGCGGCGTACGCCTCGGTGAAGGCGCCCATGGCGGGCGAGACCACGAGGGCGACCGCCCCCGTGCCGACCGACCAGCTCAGCGTGTGCCAACCGGACCACCGTCGCCCACGCCGGACCCGGCTGCGCACGGCGGCGAGGTAGGGGCCGAGACCGAGAGCCAGCACCAGCACGGGCAGCCACCACCCGGCGAGGCCGGGGCCGGCCGCCAGCGTCTCGTGAGCCTCATGGGCGAGCGGCGGCACGCCTCAGCGACCGCGCCCGGCCAGCGCCGCCCCGACCACGAGCAGGACCACGCCGGCTCCGTTCCAGGCGAGGTCGTACGGCAGCACCTCGACGTCGTACCGCACCTGGTGCAGCCGCAGCAGCTTGTGGTGCACCAGCCCGTCCCACACCTGGAAGGCCCCCATGCCGAGGAGGAGCCCCGCCCACGCCTGCCGTCGGTGCAGCGCGCGCGAGCGCAGCAGGTCGGCGAGGAGGAAGAACCCTGCGACGAGGGCGACCAGCTCGCCGGCGTGCAGCAGCCCGTCCGAGGCGAGGGCGACGGCACCGGTGGAGCGGTCGTAGAAGTGGTGCCAGGCGAGCAGCTGGTGGAAGACGATCTCGTCGACGCCCGCCATCAGCCCGACACCGATCAGCGCGCCGACCCACCGCGACCGCCGGGCGTCACCGACCGCCACGTCCGTGGAACCCCGTTCACCCGCCATCTCGTCCTCTCCGACCCGTGACGAGTCGTTACCCCAGCAGCCGACCGGCAGACCTCCACCCGCCGTCCGGCTGCACAGCCGTTCGGACAGGTGTGCCGAGGTGTCCGACGGGCACTGGTGCGCCGTGGCTCGGGCTCCCCTCACCGTCGGTGTCGTCAGTCCGCACGAGCTCGTGCTGACCGGCCTCACCGCCATGCTGGGACGCCATCCCGGCCGCGTGGTCCTGCGCGGCCCCGCCCCGGGTGACGGGCAGCTCAGGGGCCTGGACGTGGTCGTCTACGACGCCGCGGGGCTGGGCCCCGCGCACGACCCCAGCGGCGCGGCGCTCGAGCGCCTGGTGCGGGCGAACACCCGCGTCGTCGCGCTGGCCCGTCCCCACGATCCGGCGCTCACCTCCTCGGCGCTCGACCGGGGCGCTGCGGGGGTGCTCCGGATGGACGCGCCCGCCGAGGAGATGCTGGACCTGCTCGACCGGGTGATGCGCAGCGGCGCCCGTGGCGCCGCGTCCAACCGCCACGTCGACGCCCGCCTGCTCGACCTGCCCCGCGGACTCACCGTGCGCGAGTTCGAGGTGCTGGGACTCGTCGCGTCGGGCCTGTCCAACGGGGAGATCGCCGACCGGCTCTTCGTGAGCGTCAACACCGTGAAGACCTACGTGCGTGCGGCCTACCGGAAGATCGGCGTGGAGCGCCGTTCGCAGGCGGTCATCTGGTGCGCCCAGCACGGCGTCACGACGAGCTGAGGCCCCCAGGGCAGCTGGCTCAGGTCGTCACCGGGAGCCGCACCCGGAAGAGGGTGCCCTCCTCGACCCCGGACTCGACCTCGATCGACCCGCCGTGCTTCTCGACGATCGCCCGGGTGATCGAGAGCCCCAGCCCCGACCCGGGGATCGCCCGTTGCTGGGCCAGCGAGGAGCGGAAGAACCGGGAGAACAGCTGCGGCACCTCCGCCGCCGGGATGCCGATGCCGGTGTCCCGGACGTCGATCAGCGCGTGGCCGTCCTCCACGCCGAGCCCGACGCGGACCGAGCCACCGTCGGGAGTGAACTTCACGGCGTTCCCGAGCAGGTTCACCACGACCCGCTCGAGCATGTCGCGGTCGCCGACGAGCGGCACCGGCCGGCCGGGCAGGTCGAGGCTGACCTCGAAGGGCCTGGTCGACCACGCGGGTGCCACGACGTCGTACCCCTCCTGCACCACCTCACGCAGGTCCAGCTCCCTGGCCGCCAGCGCCAACCCTTCCTCGCTGAGCCGGGAGAGGGTCAGCAGCTCGTCGATGAGCCCGAGCAGCCGGTCGCTGTTGTCGGAGACGCGGCCCACGGCACGGGCCTGCTCCGGGGACAAGGGGCCGTACGACCCGTCCGCCAGCAGCTCGAGGTAACCGAGGATGCTGGTGATCGGGGTCCTCAGCTCGTGGCTGACCGACGAGACGAAGGCGTCCTTGGCGCGGTCGACCTCCAGCAGGCGATCGACCGCCTCCCGCTCGGCCCGGAGGGCCTCGCGCAGCGCCTTCTCGACGTCCACCTGGTCGGTGACGTCCTCTGAGGTGCTGACGTACCCGCTCGTCTCCCCTCGCTCGTCCACGATCCGGTTCAGGGTGAGCGAGTGCAACCGCTCGGTCCCGTCCTTGCGGAGGAACCGCACCAGGCTCCCGGCGTGCGCGCCGCTGGCGGCCTCGTGCGCCACGGCCGCGAAGTCGCGCGGGACCCCGAGCTCGTCGGCCCTCTCGACGATGGCCGCGGGCGTGTGCAGCTCGCGGGCCGACCGCCCCATGAGCTCGTCGGCCGGGTAACCGAGGAGGCGTTCGGCGCCCGGGTTGAACAGGGTGATCCGCCCGGCCGGGTCGGTTCCGATGATCGCGACGCCCGTGGCGCCGTCGACGATGCTGCGCACCAGGTCGCGCTCGGCCCGGGCCTGCCGCGCGGTCTCGATGTGCAGGCCGACACGGATGAGCAGGGGGACGACGATGGCCACGCAGGTCAGGGCGTACGCCGCCAGGAGCACCCCGCGCGTGTCCACCGGCATGCCGAAGCTGTCGGCCACCGCGGCGAACGGTCCGCGGCCGTAGGTGGTCATGCAGATGGCGGCGAACAGCAGTGCGGCCATCTGGCCGAGCGACTCCAGCGGGGCGATGCGCAACGCGCCCCAGGCGAGCAAGGGCACCCCGAGGAAGGCGAGGGACGGGTACTCCACCGGCAGGAACACCACCGGGGTGACGACCACGATGGCCAGCCACTGGAGCACCCGCTCGGATGGGCCGGCGATCGAGCCGTGGCGGGGCAGGTCCATGAAGAACGGCAGCAGGGTCAGCTGCGACGCCGCGTGCGAGGTGCCGAGCGCGAGCGCGACCATGGCGGGGTCGCCGAAGCCGGTCGCAGCGGACGTCACGGCGCCGGCGACCGCGGCGATCAGCCCTGCTCCCGCACCAGCGGCGGAGTACCGGAGCAGGTCGGCATCGGTGCGCAGCCGCGGCCGGCCCGGTCGGCCGCGGGCCAGCACCGCGACGACGAAGGCGGTCTCGACGGCGATGCCCAGCGCGTAGCCGACGGCCACCTCGCCCGGGCGCCCACCGATCCATATGGTGCCCACGGCGACGAGCAGGACGAGCGGAGGTACGACGTACCAGCGCCGACCGTGCCCGACGGCGAGCTCGATGCCCAGCGCGGAGGCGACACCGACCGGCCAGATGCCGATGACGAAGCCGTCGTCCGGTGCCGCGTGCACGGCGAGGAGGCCGCTGGCGACCATGGCGACCAGCAGGCCTGCGACCCGCACCGCCGGGTCCAACGTCACGACCCAACTCCTCCCCGGGCGGTTTGCCTCGCATTGAAGCACCGGCGAGCGGTGTGCACCGGCGGACCGTGAAAACAGCGGCGCAGGCCATGACCTAGGTTGACCCGGTGACCTCGGCCCCCACAGTCCCCGAGCAGGCCCGCTACGACGTCGTCGTCGTCGGCGCCGGCCACAACGGCCTCGTCGCCGCGGCGTACCTGGCACGCGCCGGCCTGTCGGTGCTCGTCCTCGAGCGGCTGGGCCACGTCGGTGGCGCTGCTGTCTCGGCAGCGCCGTTCCCCGGCCGCGACGCCCGGCTCTCCCGCTACTCCTACCTCGTCTCACTGATGCCCGAGCAGCTGGTCGCCGACCTGGGGCTCGACGTCCGCCTGGTCTCGCGGCCGACCGCGTCGTACACGCCCGTGGTCCGGTCGGGCCGGCACACCGGCCTGCTCGTCGAGCGGCCCGAGGGGCCCGCGACCGCCGAGTCCTTCCGGGCGCTCACCGGGAGCGACGCGGAGTACGACGCCTGGCGCGCGTTCTACGCCGAGGTCGGCGAGCTCGCCGAGGCCGTGGCGCCGACCCTCCTGCAGCCGCTGCCCACCGAGCGGCAGGTGCGGTCCGCCGTCGACCCGCGCACGTGGGACGACGTCGTGGCGAACCCGCTGGGTGCGGCGATCGAGCGACGGTTCACCGACGACACCGTGCGAGGGGTCGTCGCCACCGACGCGCTCATCGGCACCTTCGCCGGTCTGGACGACCCGTCGTTGATCCAGAACCGGTGCTTCCTCTACCACCTGATCGGCAACGGCACCGGTGAGTGGCGGGTGCCCGTCGGCGGCATGGGAGCGGTCACCACGGCGCTGGCGCGAGCGGCCACCGAGGCAGGGGCGACCATCGTCACCGGCGCGGGGGTCAGCGCGATCCGGGCCCACGAGTCGGGCGCGGAGGTCGAGTGGCACGACGGCGACCGCCGTCGCACCGCGGAGGCCGGCACCGTGCTGTCGAACGTCGCGCCCTGGGTCCTGCGGATCCTGCTCGGCGAGCGTGAGGACCCGGCGGGGAAGCCGGTCGGGGCGCAGCTGAAGATCAACTTCCTCCTCGACCGGCTGCCCCGACTCCGCTCCGGTGTCGACCCGGCCGTCGCCTTCGCCGGCACGCTGCACCTCGCCGAGGACTACAGCCAGCTCGCCCGGGCGTACGACGAGGCCGCGGCCGGCCGGATCCCCACCGAGCTCCCCGGCGAGGTCTACTGCCACTCGCTCACCGACCCCTCGATCCTCGGCGACGCACCCGCCGGCACCCACACGCTCACCTACTTCGGCCTGCACACCCCGGCGACGCTGTTCGACAGTGACCCGGAGGTCGCGCGGTCGACCGCCGTCGCGCGCGCCATCGCCTCCCTCGACCAGTACCTCGAGGAGCCGATCGAGTCGTGCGTCGCCCGCGACGCGGCCGGGACCCCCTGCATCGAGGCGAAGATCCCCCAGGACGTCGAGCGCGACCTGGCGATGCCGGGCGGCCACATCTTCCACGGCGACCTCGACTGGCCGTGGGCGCCGAACCGCGCGCGGCTCGAGACCCCCGCGCAGCAGTGGGGCGTCCAGACCGACGTGGCGTCGGTGCTGCTGTGCGGCTCCGGCGCCCGGCGCGGCGGCGCGGTCTCGGGCATCGGCGGCCACAACGCCGCGCAAGCCGTGCTCGCGGCCCGCTGAGGCCGCACGCCGAGCCGGACGCTGGAGCGAGGCTCCGAGATGGTCGCCCGGATTTCTCGCGGCTGACAGGCGCTGGTAAGGTTGTCCCCGCTTCACCGCGCGCCATTAGCTCAATTGGCAGAGCAGCTGACTCTTAATCAGCGGGTTCGGGGTTCGAGTCCCTGATGGCGTACAGAGAGCACAGATCGAAGGCCCTTCTCGTTCCAGCGAGGAGGGCCTTCGTCCGTATCGAGGTCGGCTGCTCGACGCGGCGAGCAGGCCTGGTAGCCGTCCATGTCGTAGACATCGCGGAACCGCTCGATCCGCAGAACAGCGGCGGCCGTCCCATCCTCACGTAGGACCCACGCAGTGCGTCCGTCCTCGGAGAGGACGTAGCTGCTCCACCCCGACTCCCGGGCTGACTGCGTGGCGAGCACACCCTCCGCGACTTCCTGTGGCGTCCCGGGACCTTCGGTCGGCCACCCGGTACGGGTGGGGCCCGACCTCGTCACATGCCGGGCCGAGGGGCAGGCCAACGTGTCGGGTCTCGGCGCCGGCGTCCGCACCTGCGTGGATACCACGTCGACTGCCACCGTCGCGCCCGGCCGCTCGGCAGGGCTGGCACACCCGTGCAGGAGGGCGCCGAGGGCGAGGGCGGCGATCACAGTATCGGACGCACGTTGGTGGGACGGATGGTCGGCAGCGCCGGTTCCGCGCCCTGGGTCCTGCAGCGACGAGCGCGGCGGGGAGGGCTCAGGCGTGGTCGGTCCAGCAGGCCAGCACGCTGGTGGCCACGGCGTACGCGAGCTCGCCCCGGTCCATCTCCTCCTCGGGCCCGGTCACCGCGGGCATCGCGGTGGCGTCCACCACGAGGGTCTTGCCGTCCCGGATGAACGCCGTGGTGCCGCGGCCGGTCTCGAACGCCGGGAGGCCGAGGCCGTAGATCCCGCGAAGCGGCTCGGTCGGCGCGAGCTCGCCGCGCGTCTGCGCGAACCACCGCTCCCCTGCGGCCACGTCGGTCGCGTCGTGCACCGTCAGGACGACGGGCCCGCCCGGGGTGTCGTAGGTGCACTCGAAGAGAGGCGCCGACCACGACCAGGAGGACGAGGGCGGCGCATCGAGGCCGAGCAGGCGCTCGACGTCGGCGGCGACGTCGCCGCCGCAGACCATCGAGGCGGTCGCCGAGGGGCCGCCGGAGGCGTCCGCCGGGGACGCTGAGGACGGTGTCCCCTCATGCTCGTGGGACTCCGCGTCGTGCTCGTGCTCCCCGTGCGCTCCGTGCTCCGCGCCCTCCATCACCGTCCCGTCCGGCATGGTGTGCTGTGCGCTCGCGGCCGGCTGCGACGCCGAGCTGTCCCCGCAGCCGGCCAGCGCCGCGGCGAGGACCAGGGCCCCGGCGGCCATCGTCGATGCGGTCGTACGTCGGGTCCTCACAAGGCACTCCTGGCGGTCGGTCGGCGGCCGTCGGTCGGCTGGCGTGGAGGGTTCGTTGCCAGCGCGGCCACCGGATGGGTCGGCACGCACGTCCGCCTCTCCCAAAGAAATGACCGAGCCCGACCAATCCGTTCCGCGAACGCCACCGAACCCCCTGTGCACCGCTTGTTCGCACGAACACCGAATGGGCAAGCCGAGGAGAGGAACTCTCAGATGAAGAAGTCCACCCGCACGATCGCGCCCCTGGCCGCCGCAGCAGCGATGGCCGTCGCCCTCGCACCGACGGCGGCGTTCGCCGACCACGCGAACGGCACCTACCAGACCCCGCTCAACCCGATCAACGACTCCGGCGGCTCCGGCATGGCGATGGTCACCGTCGAGGGCGACCAGGCGACCGTCAAGGTCAGCTGGAGCGGGCTCGCCGAGACGTTCATGGACGGGCCGTATCCGCACGTCCAGCACATCCACATCGGCGCCGAGGGCACCTGCCCGCCGCCGAGCGCGGACACCAACGGCGACGGCATCGTCGACACCCCCGAGGGACAGCCCTTCTACGGTGAGATCGGCACCACCCTGTCGACCGAGGGGGACACCAGCCCGGCCGCCGGCACCAACATCAAGATCGCCCCGTCGGGCAGCAGCACCGACTACGAGCGGACGTTCACGCTCGACGAGCCCACCCTCGACGCGCTCGCCAACGGCACCGGCGTCGTGGTCGTCCACGGCCTGAACCCGGCCAATCTCAGCGAGGAGGCCGCCAACGCCAAGAGCAGCCTGGTGCCCGAGCTCCCGCTCGCTGCCACCGCTCCTGCCCTCTGCGGCGCGTTCACCAGCTCGCCGACCGGTGGCGTGGCCACCGGCGCGGGTGACACCGGCGGCATCGAGCAGGCCGGTCTCCTCGCCCTCGGTGGCGGGCTGCTCGCCGCTGCGGGTGCCGGCGCGATCATGCACCGCCGCCGCGCGACCGAGGTGGTCTGACCCGCTTGACCATGCGTGCACTGCGCGGCCGCCGGGGCGGGCTCCTGCTCGCCCTGGTGGCCGCGCTCGGCGTCGCGGCCGTCGTGGTCGCACTGATGGCGCAACAGCCGGCGCCGCCCGCGGTGCCCGGCGGCGCGATCGGCGACGTTCCTCCGGCTGCCCCCGCCGACGACCGGTCCTCCTCCCGAAGGGAGGCCTCCGGGGGCGCCGAGCCTCGTGGTTCCAGCAGCGCCGACTCCCCGCTCCCGCGATCCGCGCCGGTCCACCTCTCGATCCCGAGAATCGGCGTCGACACCGAGGTCTTCGGCCTGGGCCTGGCACCCGACGGGACGCTCGCCGTCCCGCAGCCCGGCCCCCGCCTCGACCTCGCCGCCTGGTTCCGCCGCTCACCGGCACCCGGCCAGCCCGGCCCGTCGATCATCGAGGGCCATGTCGCCACCGAGCAGGGGCCGTCGGTCTTCTTCGACCTCGCCGACCTCCGCCCCGGCGACCGGATCGACGTACGCCGCGCCGACGGCATCACCGTGACCTTCGAGGTGGACGCGCTCCGGACCTTCGACAAGGACCGCTTCCCCACCGAGGTCGTCTACGGCGGCGACCTGTCGACCCCCCAGCTGCGCCTCATCACGTGCAGCGACTTCAACCCGAGCACCGGGCACCACGACGGCAACGTGGTCGTCTTCTCCCATCGGGTCGAGGTCTCGCGCGGCGACCGCTGAGCGTTGCCGGTGCCGCCGCGTGGGTAAGGTCCCGACGCTGGACGACCGGAGCCGGTCGCGCCACGCTGGACGGACTGCCCGGGATGGCCGGGCGGGCCATGACCTGAGGAGGCATCTGTGACCACCGCGCCACCCGAGGGGCAGACCACGCGCCGGGGCGCGTTCTCCTCCCGCCGGGTCTTCATCCTCGCCGCGATCGGCTCGGCCGTGGGGCTGGGCAACATCTGGCGGTTCCCCTACGTCGCCTACGAGAACGGCGGCGGGGCCTTCCTGCTCCCCTACCTCGTCGCCCTGCTCACCGCGGGCCTGCCGTTCCTCTTCCTCGACTACGCCCTGGGCCACCGCCACCGCGGATCCGCCCCGCTGGCGTTCGCCCGGCAGTCGCGGCCCACCGAGTTCATCGGGTGGTGGCAGGTGGGGATCTGCTTCGTCATCGCCGTCTACTACGCCGCGGTGATCGCCTACGCCCTCCGGTACACGTTCTTCTCGGTCGACAAGGCGTGGGGCGAGGAGCCGGAAGGCTTCTTCTTCGGCGACTTCCTCCAGGTCGGGGACCCGGGGGTGACCACCGAGGTGGTCCTCGGTGTCATCGTGCCCCTGGCTCTCGTCTGGGCGGCCGTGCTGCTCATCATGGGTCTCGGCGTCCAGCGCGGCATCGGCGCCACGTCGGTGGTCTTCATCCCGGTGCTCGTGGTGGCCTTCGGGTTCCTCGTCGTCCGCTCGCTCTTCCTGCCTGGAGCGGCCGACGGGCTCGATGCCCTCTTCAGTCCCGACTGGGGGGCCCTGGCGGACGCCTCGGTCTGGGCGGCGGCCTTCGGGCAGATCTTCTTCTCGCTCTCCATCGGCTTCGGCATCATGATCACCTACGCCTCCTACGTCGGCCGGCGCACCGACATGACCGGTTCCGGCTTCGTCGTCGGCTTCGCCAACTCCGGCTTCGAGCTGCTCGCCGGCATCGGCGTCTTCGCGGCCCTCGGCTTCATGGCCCAGGCCAGCGGCGGCGACATCGACACCGTCGTCGCCGACGGGATCGGCCTGGCCTTCGTCGCCTTCCCGGCGATCATCAGCGAGGCGGCCGGGGGCTCGTTGATCGGCGTCCTGTTCTTCGGCTCGCTCGTGATCGCCGGGCTGACCTCACTGGTGAGCGTGCTGGAGGTGGTCGTCTCGGCCGTCCGCGACAAGTTCGAGCTGCACCGCCTCACCGCCGTCGCGGTGGTCGGCCTGCCGGCCGCGGTCATCAGCCTCGCGCTCTTCTCGACCACGAGCGGTCTCTACGTCCTCGACATCGTCGACTACTTCATCAACCGCTTCGGCATCCTGGTCGTCGCGGTCGTCTCGATGGTCGTGCTCGCGTGGTTCGTCCGCGCCCTGCCCGGGCTGGCGGCACACCTGAACCGGCACGGATCGATCCGCCTGGGCACGCTCTGGATCGCCCTGGTCGCCGTCGTGGCTCCCGTCGCCCTGACCTTCGTGCTGGCGCGGGACTTCCTCGCCACGATCGAGGAACCGTACGAGGGCTACCCGGCGTGGATGCTGAACACCTTCGGGTGGGGCGCGGCAGCCCTGGTGCTGGTGTTTGCGGTGGGAGCGTCGTTCCTCCGGTGGCACTCGAGCGTCTCGATGCGCCCAGGCGGCCCAGAGGAGCCCACGGAACCGGTCGCACCGGGCGCCACCGCCGTCGAGCCGGGCGACCACCGAGGGGAGGTGCGCTGAATGAGCACCGACGCGATCGTGATGATGGTGGTGGCGATGCTGGTGCTGTGGGGCGGGTTGCTGCTGGCCGTGGTGAACCTGGCCCGCGGTGACCGCAACGGCTCCGCAGGCAGCTGAGAACGGCAGAAGCGCCGGGCGGCCCAGCCGCCCGGCGCGTGGCGCTTCCCTGCTGGGGCTCAGCTCATAGCGGGCAGCCCAGGTTGTTCACCCGGTCAAGCTGAGGGGCCTGGTCCCCCGTCG
>NZ_JBNCOG010000055.1:0-12723 GCF_051280745.1 Nocardioides ureilyticus
GGGCCGCGCGCGCCTCCTCCGCCCTCCGTCGGGCGTCGGCGCCCGCGGCCAGCATCCGTTCGGCCATCTGCCCGAGCCGCCGGGTGCCGAGCACGGTGCCCGCCGTCGTGAGGAAGGGGGCCGCCCGCTGCAGCAGCGCGTCGCGGACGTCACCGAGGAGGTCGTCGCCGCGCGTCGCCTCCGGCGCCAGGCGCCCGCTTATCCACGCCTCGTGGTCGGCCCGGGCGCGAGCCACCTCCTCGGCGAGCTGCGTCCACAGCGCGAGCCGCTGGGGGTCCCGGGGCGGCGCCACGAGCGGCCCGCGGACGACCAGGCCACCGGCCGCGGCCCGGCAGCGCACGTCGGCCATCTGCCGCTGCACCGCGGCGAGCCGGTCGGCGTACTCCTCGAGGAGCGTGGCAGCGCGCAGCAGGCGCTGCTCGTGCCGGTCCCCCGCACCGAGGACGCACCGGCCGGCACCGGCGTACGCCTCTGCGGCGGACCCCGCCCAGTCCTCACGCGCCACCCTGCGCGCCCGGACCAGGAGGTCCTGCGACGCGGCCGTCGCCGAGCGCATCGCGCGCAGCCACGCCGCGGCGGCGCGGACGTCACCGGGCCGCCCGGCCACGGCCGTGTCGATCACGCCGCGCTCCGCAGGTCGAGCAGCGTGCCGGCGACCGTCCGGTCCGCGGCGTCGAGGTGCCGCTCCGCCACCCGGACCAGCACGGCGACGAGAGCGTGGACCTCCGCAACCCGGTCACCGTCCTCGGCCAGGCCCCTCAGCAGCCGAGCGACCACCTCGTCGGCGTCACCGGCGTCGACCCGACCGGGCGCGACGTCCGCCGGCCCGAGCAGGACGTCCGTGGCCCGCTGGTGCAGGGAGACCAGTGCCTGCGCCGAGCCGGCGCCCAGCCGTACCTCGGCGGCCCACCCGTCGTGGTGCCGCCCACCTGCCACCTCGAGCCCCATGGCCGCTCCCCCGGTCCGTCACCGTGTCCTCGGGGAGAACGTAGGTCGAATCGACCGAGGGCGTCGGCCGTCATCCACAGGCCACCGGCGGCGCAGGTTCCAGGGAGCAGGTGCCGGGGAGCAGGTTCCAGGGAGCCGGTGACAGGAGTCGAACCCGCGACATTTCGCTTACAAGGCGAACGCTCTACCAACTGAGCTACACCGGCGCGGCCGCCGGCACTGCGCCGATGGCCGCGGACATGCTAGTCGGCCCCGCCGGGGACGATGCTGCTCAGCCCATCCCGCCGTCGAAGGCGAGGATCTCGCCGGTGATCATCCGCGCGGCGGGCGAGGCGAGGTAGACGATGGCCTCACCGATCTCGGCGGGCGCGATGGCGGGGCCGGGCAGCATCATCAGCAGCCGGTCGGAGACTCGGGGATCGAGGTCGGACGGCATGATCGTCGCGACGTGGGACACGATCGGGGTGTCCACCGTGCCGGGGCAGACCGCGTTGACCCGGATGCCCTCGGGCGAGAGCTCGAGCGCGAGCGACTTCGTCAGCTGGGTGAGCCCGCCCTTGGCCGCGGCGTACGCGACGGCGTACGGCTGCGGGATCCGGCCGGCGACCGAGGAGACGTTGACGATGTTGCCCGTGCAGGCGCGCAGGTGCGGCAGGGCCGCCTGGATGAG
This sequence comes from Nocardioides ureilyticus, assembly GCF_051280745.1. Taxonomy (NCBI): domain Bacteria; kingdom Bacillati; phylum Actinomycetota; class Actinomycetes; order Propionibacteriales; family Nocardioidaceae; genus Nocardioides; species Nocardioides ureilyticus. The sequence goes on from NZ_JBNCOG010000055.1 coordinate 1,619, forward strand.
CATGAACGGACCCTTGAGGTCGACCGCGTGCACCCGGTCCCACTCGGCGTCGCTGATCTGGTCGAAGCGACCGAACTGGACGACGCCCGCCACGTTGGCCAGGACATCGATGCGCCCGTGCGCGGCGCAGACCTCGATCGCGGCGTCCACCGAGGCTCGGTCGCCGACGTTGCACTCGACGTACTGCACGCCCTCGGGGACGGTGGGCTGGATGTCGAGGCCGTAGACGGTGGCGCCCTGGTCCCGGAAGAGCGCGGCCGTGGCGTGGCCGATGCCGGAGGCGGCGCCGGTGACGACGACGACACGCGGCTCGGTGGAGGGCGCGGTCGAGGGCTCTGAGGTCATGGCGCGGACCGTACTGGAACCTGTTCTAGTTCCGCCAGCACGGCTCTCGCCGTCGACAGGGCGGAGCTGGTGCGTGGAGCTGGCCCGCGGAGTCGGCGCGGAGTTGGCGCCCGGCCGCCCGCCAGGCACCCTGGACGCCGTGAGCCGGCCGGACGACGCACCCCTCAGCCTCCTCCACGAGCCGCACCACGACGGCTCGCCCCTCTACCTCGAGCACGAGTCGCCCACCCTCGGCTGGCAGGTGAAGGTGCGGGTGCGCACCTGGGCCGGCGACCCCGTCGAGCAGGTCTGGCTGCGCACGACGTACGACGCGGAGCCGGTCTACCACGCCTGCGCCGTGGTCGACCATGACGAGCACACCGTCTGGTGGGAGGGCGAGCTGCCGGTGCACAACCCGGTCGCCCACTACCGCTTCCTCATCAGCACCGCGACCGGCACGCCCGCGGAGGAGCAGCGGTGGCTGACCGCGGCCGGGGTGCTCGACCACGACGTGCCGGACACCTTCGACTTCCGCGTCTCCGCGCACCCGCCGGCGCCGGACTGGGGCCGCGACGGCGTCGTCTACCAGGTCTTCCCCGACCGGTTCGCGCGGTCCTCGGCCGCCGAGGACCGTCCGACCCCGGACTGGGCGGTCCCGGCCGCGTGGGACGACGAGGTCGCCTTCGAGGGCTCGGACCCGCGGACTCCCCTACAGCTTTTCGGCGGAGACCTCGACGGCATCGTCGAGCACCTCGACCACGTCGAGCAGGTCGGCGCCACCGTGCTCTACACGACGCCGGTCTTCCCCGGCGAGAGCAACCACCGCTACAACGCCTCCACCTTCGACGGGGTCGACCCGCTGCTCGGTGGCGACGAGGCCTACGCCCGGCTTTCTGCAGCGGTCCACGCACGAGGGTGGCGGCTGCTGGGCGACCTCACCACCAACCACACCGGCGACACCCACGAGTGGTTCCGCGCAGCCGCCGACGACCCGGGCTCCCCGACCCGCAGCTGGTACTACTTCAACCACGACGGCTCCTACGAGTGCTGGCTCGGCCACGGGACGCTGCCCAAGCTCAACCTCGCCGACCCCGACCTGCGGCGGGCGATGGTGGAGGGGCCCGACTCGGTCGTCGCCCGGTGGCTGCGGCCGCCGTTCGACGTCGACGGCTGGCGCATCGACGTCGCGAACATGACCGGCCGGCTCGGCGCGATCGACGTCAACCACGACGTCGCCCGGGCGGTGCGGCGCACCGCCGAGGCCGAGCGCCCGGACGCGCTGGTCATCGGCGAGCACAACCACGACGCGTCCGGCGACATCGACGGCGACGGCTGGCACGGGACGATGAACTACTCGGGCTTCTCCTGGCCGGTCTGGTCGTGGGTGCGCGACCCCGCGTCCCCCGCCCGCGCCTTCGGCCGGCCGCTGCCGGTCACGAGACGGCCCGGCCCGCTCGTCCTGCGCTCCTTCCGGGAGTGGCTGGCCCGGTTCGGGTGGCGGGCCGCCACGCAGTCGTGGAACATCCTCGGCTCGCACGACAGCGCCCGGATCCGCACGCTCGCCGGCGCCGCCGACGTGCACCGGGTCGCCGCCGGCCTCCAGTTCACCCTCCCCGGCGTGCCCATGGTCTTCGCCGGCGACGAGATCGGGCTGGAGGGGGTGCTCGGCGAGGACTCCCGGCGCACCATGCCGTGGGACCGGCCGGAAGCCTGGGACCAGACCACCCTCGCGACGTACGCCGCGCTCGCGGCCGCCCGGCGCGACCACGAGGCGCTGCGCCGCGGAGGACTCCGGTGGGTCCACGTCGACGACGACGTCCTCGTCTTCCTCCGCGAGCACCCGACCGGCTCGGTGCTGGTCTGCGCCCGCCGCGCCGGCGGCCCGGCGATCGACCTGGACGCCGGGGCCCTCGGCCTGACCGACGGTCGGCCGGTGGTGGGCACCGAGGGCCGACCGGAGCCGCTGGCAGCGATCGGCGGCACCGTCTCGCTGCCTGCCTCCGAGGCGCCCGGCCTCTGCGTCTGGCGGGTCTAGAGTCGGTGGCGTGGCCCTCCGCATCGTCGCCAACCGGCCGGACCCGGCGCTGCTCCGGCTGCCCTGGTCCGAGCCGTTGGAGCAGTGGCCCGACGACCTCGTGGTCCCGCTGCCCCGCGGCCTGTCCCGCCACGTCGTCCGCATCGTCCGCCTCGGCCGGTCGACCTACGCCATCAAGGAGACCGTCGAGGACATCGCGTTCCGCGAGTACCGGCTGCTGCGCGACCTGCACCGTCTCGACCTGCCCGCCGTCGTCCCGCAGGGCGTCGTCACCGGTCGGGTCGGCGGCGACGGCGAGGACCTGCCCGCCGCGCTGCTGACCGAGCACCTGCAGTTCTCGCTCCCCTACCGCAGCCTCTTCTCCCACGGCGTCACCGCCGAGAGCCTGCCGTCGCTCATCGACGCCCTGGTCGTGCTGCTGGTCCGGCTCCACCTCGCCGACTTCTACTGGGGCGACGTCTCGCTGTCGAACGTGCTCTTCCGCCGCGACGCGGGCGGGTTCGCGGCGTACCTCGTCGATGCCGAGACCGGAGAGCTGCGCCCCTCGCTCTCGCCCCAGCTGCGCGAGCACGACGTCACCATCGCCACCGAGAACGTCTACGCCGAGCTGCTCGACCTCCAGGCCAGCCGGCTGGCGCCGACCGAGATCCCGCCGAAGGACATCGTCGAGCTGCTCCAGCGGCGCTACGACGAGCTGTGGACGGAGCTCACCGGCGTCGAGGAGTTCTCCCTCGACGAGATGTGGCGCATCGAGCAGCGGGTCGCCCGGCTCAACGACCTCGGTTTCGACGTCGAGGAGCTCGAGATCGTCACCGACTTCGACGGGGACCGGGTCCGTATCCAGCCCAAGGCGGTCGAGCTGGGGCACCACCGGCGCGAGCTGCGGGCGCTGACCGGGCTCGACGTCGAGGACGCCCAGGCACAGCGCCTGCTCAACGACATCGCCAGCTACGTCGCGCACCACGACCTCGGCCGCGAGGACCGGGTGCTGGTGGCGACGCGGTGGCTGGCCGAGGTCTTCGAGCCGCTGATGGCGATGGTGCCGGACCATGCGCGCGGCAAGCTCGAGCCGGCGGAGATCTTCCACGAGGTGCTGGTGCACCGGTGGTACCTCTCCGAGCGGGCCGGCCACGAGGTCGACCTCTTCGAGACCGCGCACGACTACATCGACACGGTGCTGGCCGGCAAGCCGGACGAGGCGGTCACCCCCCACAGCGCGACCGCCGTCCCCGACCCTCCGGAGTGAGCCCCGTGCGGGCGGCGGGGGCTCAGGGCTTGCAGACCCGGCAGGTCGTGAGGTCCTCCCTGGCGGCCCGCGCCTCGTTGACCGGGTGCAGGTCGGCGCGGTGGGCGATGAGCGCGCAGTCGCGGCGGTGGATCGTCGTGCCCTCGCCTGCGGTGACCGGCAGGGCTCCGACGTCGACGCCCTGGTCGTTGACCGACGCCGAGCGAGCGGTGACGTCGGCAAGGACCAGCAGGGTGTCGGCGAGCCGCTTGGAGGACTCCCGGCCGTCGTCGGCGATCCGGGCCAGCCACGCACCGAAGTAGAGGAAGCCGCCGACGAAGGTCAGCCCGAGGCCGAGCAGGCCTCCGGAGACCAGGTAGGAGAGCTGGTCGTACTGGTACGGCGTGTTCGCGGCGCCGTACCAGCCCAGGATGATGACGACCAGGCCGAGCGGCAGCAGGATCGCGCCCGCCCAGAACAGCACCACCTGCAGCAGCTGGTAGTTGTTGTTCTTCATCGGGGCGGCGCCGGTGCTGCTCGAGGGCCGGCCGGCTCTCGGGAGCGCCGCCCCCGCACCCATCCGGGCGCCGGAGGCCGGGCCTGGCGCAGGCACGGCGCCGGTGTTCTGCACGGTGGTCATCTGGTTCACTGCCCTTCTGGTCAGGCTTTGCGGAGGTCGGGAAGGCCGGAGTCGAGGCCGTGGGGACAGGCGGCGCCGGATCCGAGGGCCAAGGCGCCGATCTTGCGCAGGTAGCTGCCGGCAACGGCGGCGAGCGCGATGCCGCCGAAGAGCAGCGCACCCGGGATGGAGTTCAGCGGCGGCAGGCCTGCGGCGGTCGGCACCAGGTCCTCGGTCCCCGCCCCGCCGTCGGACGGCGCCGCGTCACCACCCGGGCTCGACGTCCCGGGCGAGGCCGGCGTGCCGGGAGTGCCCGGCGTGCCCGCCGTGCCGCCGGTCGTGCCCGTGCCGCCCGTGCCGCCGCCCCCGCCGGTGTCGCCGCCCTCGGGGTCACCGGTCTGGTTGTTGCTCGGCGGCTCGGCCGTCGGGAGGTCGATGGCCGGCGCCCGCTGCGTCTGGCTGGTCGCCTTGCCCAGGTGCAGCACGATCCGCGACGAGAGCTGGCTGATGGCGCCCAACGCGCTCTTGATCGCAGCCGCCTCCTCGGGGAAGGGGATCGCGTTGAGGATCTGCCCGAGCGGGAGCTGGCTCAGGACCGGCGAGAGGATGCCGAGGTCGAGCTCGATGACGATGCCCTCGACCCTCGACGTCCCGGTCTTCTCCTCGGTCGAGAACGCCGGCTCGGGCATCGCGATGCTGACCCCGAGCTGCTTCAGGGCGGCCGCGGCCTGGTCCGGCAGCCCGGGGATGTCCTGCTTCTGCCCCGCGGCCTCGATGCCGTCCGGCCCGAGCGCGAACTCGGCGGGGCCGATCGACAAGGTGCCGTAGTGGGCCTTGCCGGACGCGGTCTCCTTCTTGCCGTCGGAACGGGTCACGGCCTTGGTGCTGATGCCGGAGAGACGGATCAGGCCACCGAGGAGCCGCACCTCGCCGAGCACGGCCCGGGAGGTCGCCGTCACGCCGTCCTTGCCGACCACCGAGCTGCTCGTCGACATGGCTCCGCCGAGGTCGACCAGCATGGCGAGCGCCGCCGGGATCGGGCACGGTGCGGCCTCCTCCGCCTGCTCCGAGCTCGCCTCGCCGTCGGCAGGCGCGGCGCTCTTGCCGGTGATGGCGGCCCCGAAGCCGCTGAGCAGGCTGGAGGCCTGGTCACCGTCCGACCCGCTGCCGGAGCGTGCGCCCGCGCCCGCCTCCGCGCTCCCGAGCCCCTTGCCGCTCAGGCCGAGGACACCGCCCAGGCCGCCCAGCAGGTCGGTGAGGGGCCCCAGCGGCAGGCCGGGGGCCTCCGGCAGACCGGGAAGGCCGCCACCCCCGCCGGAGCCTCCCTCCTGGTCGGAGACGTCGCAGTCGGTCGAGAAGCCCGCGGCGGCGGTGATCTCACCCTCCTTCGCGCTGGTGCGCATCACCGTCCCCGGGAACTGCTCGTTGGCCTCGGTGGCCGGCCCGGACGGGTGGTTGGAGTTGACCTGGACCGGGTAGCCCTGGGCGGCCAGCGGTCCGGCGACCTCCGGAGGCAGGCCGAGGTTCTCGATGACCGTCTTGGCGCCCTCGCCGATGGAGTCGCCGGGCCACAGGAGGCTGGCGCGCCCCTTGCCGCCGCGGGACTGGGCGAGAGCCTGGGTGTAGCCGAGGTTCAGCTCGAACTGGGGCTCGGCAGGGATCGGGATCACCGGCTCGTAGATCTCGAGCTGGAGAGGGGTCGCCCGCGCCTCGACGCTGAAGTTGAAGTCCAGGTCCTCGGCTGCCGCCGGGGCGGCGGTCGCCGCGGGCGTCGCGAAGGGCAGGACCGCGGCGGTGAGGACGGTGGCGAGGCCGACGCCGAGGTAGGGGCCGGTGCGAGATGTCAGCCGCTTCACGCGGCACCTCCGAGGATGACGTCGGACATGGTTTCCAGGACCTCGGCGGGCTCGCCGGAGGCCACGATGCGTCCGCCGGACATGACGGCGGCGTAGTCGGAGACCCGCAGAGCCGTGCGGGCGAACTGCTCGATGCACAGGATCGAGACACCGGAGGCGGCGATCTCCGCGACGGTGTCGTAGAGCTCGTCCACGATGAGCGGCGCCAGCCCCATGGAGAGCTCGTCGAGGAGCAGCAGGGCCGGGTCGGAGGCCAGCGCGCGCGACATCGCCAGCATCTGCTGCTCACCGCCCGACATGGTCCCCGCCAGCTGGTCGCGCCGCTCGGAGAGCCTCGGGAAGTAGGAGTACGCCGTCTCCAGGACCGCGTCGGCCGGCACCCCGGCGTACGACATGAGCCGCAGGTTCTCCTCCACCGTCAGGTTGGGGAAGACCGAGCGCCCCTCGGGCACGGTGCACAGGCCCAGCCGGGCCAGCTCCTCCGAGCCTGCCCCGCGGACGTTGACGCCGCCGAGGTGGACGTCCCCGGAGGTGGGCTTCTTCTGCCCGGAGATGATCTTGGTCAGCGTCGACTTGCCGGCTCCGTTCGGGCCGAGCAACGCCATCACGGCCCCCTTCGGCACCGACAGGTTCACCCCACGCAGCACCTCGATCCGCCCGTAGGCGGCATGGAGGTCGACGACCTCGAGGATCGGCACGCTCATCGCAGGCCCCCGTTCACGTCGGCACCGGCCGGACCGCCGGCGGGCACCGCCGGGAGCACCGTCGTCGCGTCGGCGGCCCCGACCGGCGGCAGGTCGGTGCGGGTCTCGTCGACCGCGTCGGAGTAGCCGAGGTAGGCCTGCTGCACCCGTGGGTCGCGCCGGATGTCGAGCGGCGCCCCGGAGGCGATCACCGAGCCGAAGTCGAGGACGTGGATGGTGTCGCACACCCCCATCACCAGGTCCATGTCGTGCTCGACCATCAAGATCCCCCGTCCCTCCGCCGCCAGGTCGCGCAGCAGGTCACCGAAGTCGTCGGTCTCGGACTCGTCGAGGCCCGAGGACGGCTCGTCGAGCAGCAGCAGCTTCGGGTCCCCGGCGAGGCAGCGGGCCAGCTCCAGCAACCGTGCGGTGCCGGTCGGGATGGAGTCCGCCCGCTCCCGGGCGTACGGCGAGATCCCGACCCGGTCCAGCAGCGCGTCGATGTCCTTGGCCGCCGGCCGGACGAGCCCCATCAGCCCTGCGTGGATGTCGTGGGCGACCCGCACGTTGTCCCGCACGGTGAGCGAGCCGAAGGCCTCGAGCCGCTGGAAGGTCCGGCCCATGCCGCGCTTGGAGCGGCGGTGCACCGGCATCGAGGTGACGTTGCGGCCGCGGAAGCGCACCTTGCCCCGGGTGGGCTTCTGCAGCCCGGAGATGACGTTGAAGCACGTGGTCTTGCCGGCGCCGTTCGGGCCGATCAGGCCGGTCACGCGGCCGGCCTCCGCCACGAACGACGCCTCGTTGACCGCCGTCACGCCGCCGAACTGCACCACGACGTGGTCCACCTCGAGCAGGGGGACGTGGGCACCGCCCGACCCGCTGACCGCCGCTGCGGCGGAGGGCCCGCGCGAGAGCCGGTCGGTGAGACCGGTGGGGAGCTTCCTAGACGACATGGGCGGGGACCTTTCCGGCGGGCGGCTCCGGGGTGGAGTCGGAGAGGTGGACCGGTTGGCCCTCGACGGGCTCTCCCGCTGCGGGCTCGTCGCGCATCCGGCGGCCGCCGACGACGGGCAGGGCCGGCAGGCGCTCGCGCAACCTCGGTCCCGCCTCGGCACGGAGCCGGTTGCCGAGCTTGAACATCATGTTCGCCAGGCCGTTGGGGTCCCGGCCCAGGGCGACGGCGCCGAAGCCGAGGATGGCGAAGATCAGGCCGGCGATGCCGGGGTTGTTGGACTGCATCACCGGGAGCAGCATCAGGCCGATGCCGCCGAGGGTCGCGCCGGTGACCGAGGTGACTCCGAAGACCACCGCGAGGAGCAGCAGGGGCAGGCTGTTGAAGAACTGGAAGTCGGCGGCGCCGATGGTGCCGCGGAGTCCGGCGAAGAGCGCACCGGCCAGCCCGGCCATGCCGGCCGAGAGCCCGAAGAGGGCGACACGGAACCACCGCATGTCCAGCCCGAGGGTGCCGCAGGCAGCCGGGCTGTCCCGCATCGCGATGAGGAGCCGGCCGAGCGGGCCCCGCCGGAGCACGAGCAGGGCGATGGCCATCAGCACGAAGAAGAAGGTCATCACCACGACGTAGCCGCCGGTCGACTCCACGGCGTTGCCGAAGAACGAGAGCCGGTTGGCCTCGAGCGTCCCGTTGAACCCGAAGGCGAACTCCGCCTGGAAGATCATCTTGTCCATCAGCACGCCGAACGCCACCGTCGACAGGGCGAGGTAGAGGCCGGTCAACCGCAGCACCGGCAGGGCGACGAGGGCTCCGACCCCCGCAGCGATGCCCGCGGCGATGAGCAGCCCGGCGAGGTTCGGCGTGTCGAGCTTCGCGTAGGCCAGGGCACCGACGCCGGCGAAGGTCAGCTGCGACAGCGAGACGTGGCCGCCGTACCCGGTGAGGAGGACGAGCGACAGCATCACCATGGCGTACGTCGCTGCGGTGCCCACCAGCAGCAGGTTCGCCGTCGACATCCCGCCGCCGACGAGCAGGGCGACGAGGAGCAGGAGCGCACCGCCCCAGGCGAAGGAGCGCAGGAGCGAGGGCTGGGGCGCCGACACGATGCCCTTCACCTGGCCGATCCGCAGCTGCGCCTGCGGCATCGCCACGATCACCACGAACAGGAAGAGCGCCGGGACCACGGCACGGACTCCGGCGAGGGAGCCCTCCGAGGGCAGGTAGGCCACCGCGAACGACTGCAGGATGCCCAGCCCCATGGCTCCGGCGAAGGTCAGCGGCAGCGACTTCAGCCGGCCGAGCATCGCGGCGGCGTAGGCGTTGACCACCAGCAGGGTCAGCTCGAAGTAGGAGAGCCCGATGACGGAGACCAGCAGGATGCCGCCCAGGCCGGCCAGGCTGATGCCGATCGCCCACGAGAGCGCCGCCACGGTGTCCGGCTTGCCGCCGAAGAGGCGCAGCAGCTCGGGGTTGTCCACCGAGGCACGCATGGCGGTCCCGATCCGGGTCTTGTTCAGCAGCGCGTAGAGGCCCAGCGCCACCACGATCGACACCACGATCGTGATGATCTGGTGGGCGGTCACGTAGGTGTCGCCCAGCTGGATGCCGGACTCCGGCATGAACGGCGGCACGGTCCGCGGCTCCGGCGGCCACACCTGCTGCGCCAGGCCGATCAAGCCGACGAAGAGGCCGACCGTCACCACCAGCGCGACCGACACCGGTCCCTCGCCCAGGCCCCGGGTCACGAACCGCTGGATGAACCACCCGATCGCGGGCGCCACCACACCGAGCACCAGGAACAGCGAGAGGAACACGTTGAGGCCCTGGCGCTGGGTGAAGTCCCAGAACATGAAGGCCAGGACCATCCCGAACGCGCCGTGGGCGATGTTGAACACCCGGGTCGTCGTGTAGGTGAGCACCAGGCCCGACGCCGCGATGGCGTACGCCGCACCCGTGAACAGGCCCAGGATCGTGAAGGAGAACAGGGAACTCATCGGTCAGCCTCCCAGGCCGGTGTCGGTCATGGCGCCGCAGAGGTACTTGCCGGGCGAGACCTTCCGCCAGGCGCCGCTGTCGAGCTGGATGATCGCCGCGCAGTTCGCCGTCCGCTCGGCGCCGACCTGCTGCGGAGCGTGGATGCCGTTGCCGGTCCAGTCCCGGGTGCCCTGCAGCCGCGACACCAGGGACTGACGGTCGAGTCCCCCGCCGAGGGCGACGGCGTGCTCGACGAAGAGCCGCGCCGCCGACCAGGCGTAGACGCCGTAGGTCGTGGGCGTCGCTCCGGGATCGATCTGCTGCAGCCAGGAGCGGTAGAGCTTCATCTCGGGGATGGAGAAGTCGTCGTAGAGCGCGGTCTGGATGTAGGCGAAGGAGCCGTCGGCCAGGTCACCGGCCTCGGCGACGTACCGCTCGTCGTAGATGGTGGCGTCCTGGAGGAAGACCTCCGGCTCGAACCCCTGCTGCTTCATCGCCTGCTGCAGCCGGATCGTGAACTGGTACGGGCCGGTGTAGTTGACCAGCTTCACGCCGGCGTCCTTCATCTCCTGCACGTAGGGCGCGTAGTTGAACTCCGCCGTGTCGATCGGCTTGAAGACCTTGACGTCCCAGCCGTTGGCCTCCCAGCCGGCGCGGAAGTTCTTGGCGTTCTCCGCGGAGGCACCGACGTTGACGTAGAACATGCCGACCGCCTTCACCGCCTGCGGCGCCTTCTTCGCCCAGTACTGCGGCATGGCGTTCGGCACCAGGTTCGGCTTGACGGCGTACGCCGCGAAGCAGGTGGTGCAGGCGGTGCGGTCTCCGGTGACGGAGTACGAGCGGAGGTCCGGGATCCCGCAGTCCTCGGCGGTGCGGGCCCCTCCGGAGTCGAACGCCGACACCGAGCCGACGACGGCGAAGGCCTGGTCGCAGGCCCGGGCGTAGGCCTGCTGGTCCGCCCCGGCGTCGGAGCGGCTGTCGAGGGTGAGGAGCTTCAGGGACCGGCCGCAGATGTCGCCGGTGGCGTTGAAGTACGCGACGTAGGCCTGGGTCGCCTGCTGGGCCGACTCGAAGATGCCGGGGACCGGTCCGGAGATGTCGGAGACGTTCGCGATCGTGATCTCGTCGTCGGTGATCCCGGTGCCGTTCTCGAAGCCTCGGCAGGACCCCGCCTTGACACCGCCGTCGGCTGCGTTGTCGCCGCTCCCCTGCTCCGCGCCGGGGGCGCCCGCACCGCCGGCGCCGCTGGGACCCCCGCCCGAGCCGGGCGTGCCCGGGGAGCCGGCCGTGGCGCCCGTGCCGCCGGTGCCCGACACGTCGCCGGAGCCGCCGACCGGGTCGAGGGGCGGGCCCCCGCCGGGCGTCTCGGCCGTGGGCGGTTCGACGCCCCCCGGGCCCACCCCCCCCCTTCCCTTAGGCGTGGCGAGGCGGGTCTCG
>NZ_JBNCOG010000056.1:0-12305 GCF_051280745.1 Nocardioides ureilyticus
GCACTACCGTGGAACATGGAGCCTCCGGGTTGGAAGTGGGCCTTCGACAAGCCACACCCCACCCGGAGGTTCTCTTCACGTCAACGACCAACCAATGCCACCAACGTCATGGCCGAATACACCTAGCCCTGCTCATGGTCGTGCCCGTGGTCGTGCTGCCCCGGGAGCCGCTCGAGCTGGGTCCACCCGGTCCAGCCCCGCTCCCCCAGGAGCGCCATCAGCCGCGGCGCGGCCGGCACCGAGGTGAGGAAGATCGAGTCGAGCACCTCGACCAGCCCGTCGTCGAGCGTGACGCCGGCCTGGGCGTCCGCGCCCTCCCACTCCCCGGCGGTCTCCTCGAAGAGCGCCGCCAGCCGGTCGGCGACCGCCGGCAGCCGGGGGTCGTCGGCGTCCCAGTCCGCGACCACGAGGAGGTCGCGGTAGATCGCGATCCCGGCGGGGTCGTCGAGCTGGGCCTGCTTGAGGGCCATCAGCGCCGGCATCTGCTCGGGCACCCGTGCCGCGACGAGGATCCAGGCGTCCCTCTCGAGGTCGATCGCGCGCTCGGGGATGTCGAGCTCGCGGAGCCGCTCCAGGTAGGCGACCGCCTCGGGCGGCAGGGCGAGGTTGTCACCGGCCGCCAGCTGCGCGATGCGTTCCCGGTGGCGCTGCCGCTGACGGATCTCCGCTCGCAGGCGGCGGTCGATCTCCTCGACCGCCGCCGCGAACTCCGCCTCGTCGGCCGTGAGCAGCTGTCGGACCCGGGACAGCGGCACCCCCGCCTCGACCAGTGTCTTGATCCGGGTCAGCTCGACCACGGCCGCGGCGTCGTAGCGCCGGTAGCCGGAGGCGTCCCGCTCGGGGTCGGGCAGCAGTCCCTTGGCGTGGTAGTGCCGCACCGCGCGGACGGTCACGCCGGCGTACGCCGCGAGCTGGCCGATCGTGAGCACCTCAGGCGACCTTCCGGCGGTAGGCGCGCATGGCGAGGAGGTAGGCGAGCACGAGCAGGCCGACGCACCAGGCCAGCGCGGCCCAGATCTCCTGGCCCACCGGTTGCTCGGCGAGCAGCGCGCGGATGGTGTCGACGATCGAGGTGACCGGCTGGTGCTCGGCGAACCAGCGCACCGGCCCCGGCATCCCCTCGGTCGGCACGAAGGCGGAGCTGACCAGTGGCAGGAAGATCAGCGGGTAGGAGAAGCCGCTGACCGCGTCGACGGAGCGGGCGGTGAGCCCGGGGATGACGGCGAGCCAGGTCAGGGTGAGCGTGAAGAGCACCATGACTCCGAGCACGCCCAGCCAGGCGAGCACCCCGGCGCCCGTGCGGAACCCCATCGCCACGGCGACCAGGACCACGACGACCATGGCCAGGAGGTTCGCGGCCAACGAGGTCAGGACGTGCGCCCACAGCACCGCCGAGCGGGCGATGGGCATGGAGTGGAACCGCTCGAACATGCCGCCCGAGACGTCCAGGAAGAGCCGGTAGGCGGTGTAGGCCACGCCGGACGCCACGGTGATCAGGAGGATCCCCGGGAGCAGGTAGTCGACGTACGGGACGCCGCCGGTGTCGATCGCACCCCCGAAGACGTACACGAAGAGCAGCAGCATCGCGACCGGCGTGAGCGCCGTCGTCACGATCGTGTCGGGGCTGCGGAGGACGTGGCGCAGGGAACGGCCGGTCAGGGTGATGGTGTCGCGGACGGTGCCAGTGAAGGTGGGGTGGTCCATCCTCATCCCTCGCCCTCGGTGCCGACGACGGCCAGGAAGATCTCCTCCAGGCTCGGCTGCTTCTCGACGTACTCGACCTCCGCCGGCGGGAGCAACCGCCTCAGCTCCTCGAGCGTGCCCTGCACGATGATGCGCCCCTGGTGGAGGATCGCGATCCGGTCGGCCAGCTGCTCGGCCTCCTCGAGGTACTGCGTGGTGAGCAGCACCGTGGTGCCGCCCTTGGCCAGGTCCCGGACGGCCTGCCAGACCTCGGCTCGCGCCTGCGGGTCGAGGCCGGTGGTCGGCTCGTCGAGGAAGATGACCGAGGGGCTGCCGACCAGGCTCATCGCCAGGTCGAGCCGGCGTCGCATCCCGCCGGAGTACGTCGCCACCCGCTGGCCGCCGGCGTCGGCGAGGGAGAGCCGCTGCAGCAGGTCGTCCGCGACCCGGCCCGGCTCGGGGAGGTGCCGCAGGCGGGCGACGAGCGCGAGGTTCTCGTGGCCGGTGAGGACGTCGTCGACGGCGGTGAACTGGCCGGTGAGGCTGATCGAACGGCGCACCGCGGCCGGCTGGGAGCCGACGTCGGCCCCGTCGACCGTGGCGGTGCCCGCGTCGGCGGGGAGCAGCGTGGCGAGGATCCGGACGAGCGTGGTCTTCCCTGCGCCGTTGGAGCCGAGGAGCGCCACGACGTGGCCGCGGGCCACCTCGAGGTCGACTCCCCGGAGCACCGGGCGGTCGCCGTAGGACTTGGTCAGCCCGGCGACGTGGATGGTGGGTGTGGTGGTCATGGGAGGACCTTGCAGCCCTGACGCTGCGTCAAGGTCAAGCCGACCGGCCGACCCGGCCGACCCGCTCAGTCCTGACGGTCCCGGACACCGACCAGGCCGCCGCGGGTGGCGACGTACGCCGCGCCGTCGGGCCCGAGGGTCACGGCGGCGTGGTCGTTGTCGAGCAGCGCGCCGAGGCCGGTCCGCACCCGGTAGGCGGTCTCGCCGGTCCGGACGTCCACGGCCGTGAGGTACCACGCGTCGGCGCCCCACCAGCTCCTCCGCTTCTCGTGGACGTGGAGCAGGCCGGTCGCCAGCGACAGCCGCGCGCCGGAGCTGGGCGCGACGACGTCGGAGGTCCACACCGTCTCGCACCCGCGCGTGCCGTCGGCCTCCTCGACCACCTCCACCCGGGCCAGCCCACCGGCCGTCGTCCGGCCCAGCACGGTCCGCCACGGACCGGTGTAGCCGTGCGCGTTCGTGACGACCACGCCCGTGCCGACCGAGACCAGCGAGCCCTCCGCCGCGCCGGCGTCGTTGCCGAAGACCGACTCCTGGCACACCAGCGACCCGTCGCGGGCGGCGTAGAGCTGCACGTGCATCCGCGGGCTCGCGTTGTCGGTGATCGCCACGAGGCCCCCGGGGAGGAGGGTCGGCGTGGTGCCGCTGCCGCGCGAGCGCTGGCCCGGCTTGGTGACCGAGCCCCGGTCGTACGGCGCGCTCCACCGGACCCGCGGCCGGCCGGCCGGCGAGACGCCCAGCCGGTGCAGCGCCTCGGCCGTGACGACGTACACCGCGCCGTCGGTGTCGGCCGCGAGGCCGTTGGTCACCTCCGCGCCGAGCTCGAGAGCGGCCACCTTGCCCGAGCCGGGCGCGACGAAGCCGGCACGGCCCTGGCGGGTGACGAACCAGAGCCGGCCCTGCCAGTCGGGGAGCACCGCGACGAGGCAGTCGTCCGCGGGCACGCTGCCGGAGAGCTCGTAGGTGGCGTCCGTCGTGAGGTCGGGGTGGCCGGAGGCGTCGGAGGTGGCGACGACGAGGATCCGGCGGTCGCGGGTCGGGACCACCGCGCGGTCCTCCGCGTCGAGGTGGAGGGCCGGCGTGGCGCAGACGTCCTCCGCCGTGCCCTCCCCCGGCCCGTCGGGCAGCTCCTTGGTGGCGGCCGGCCGCAGCGACCCTGGGTCGACCACGTGGAGCGCCGGGCCGTCACGGTCCAGGCAGTGCGCGACCAGCCGACCGTGCCGGTCGAGGACGGGCGTCGCGCAGCGCCACCAGCCGTACCAGCCGGTGTCGACACGCGGCGACTCGCCGAGCGGGCCGGGGTGGGGGCTGGCGCCGGTCGCCCACCCGTCCTGGTGGCCGGTACCGGCGCCGTTCGGCGCCAGGAAGGGGTGCTGCGGAGTGCTGAGCTCGACCGGCTGGGCGACGACCGGCCGGCCGGTGTAGCCGGGCGTGACCCAGGCGCCGGGCGCCGGCGGGATGGGGAGCCAGCCGTCCGGGACCACCAGCACCAGTCCGGTGACCACCAGGACCGCGACGACCCACCCGGCCACGACCCGCCACGTCGGCCGCAGCCACGCCCGCACCCGGGGCACGGCGAGGCTGCCGACGGCGAGGACCAGCACGAGCGGGCCCAGCGCCCACGCGAGCAGCGCGACCACCACCAGCGCCAGCGAGCGCTGGAACCTCATCCGCGAGGTGTCGGCCGGGCGGCCTGCGGGGCGGGCGTCACGGGCGGGGATCCTACGGCGCGCGGGGGCCGCCGTCGGGGACCTCGCCGCGTCGGCGCTCCACCGGCTGGGCATGATGGGCCTCGTGGCCGACCAGCGCGCGGGGCAGCCCGCACAGGACCAGGACCTCGTCGACGTGGCACACCTCGTCACGGCGTACTACACCGGCGTGCCGGACCCCGACGACGTCGCCCAGCAGGTGTCGTTCGGGACCAGCGGCCACCGGGGCACGTCGCTGTCGACGTCGTTCAACGAGGCGCACATCGTGGCGACCACACAGGCGATCTGCGACCACCGACGGGCCCAGGGGTACGACGGGCCGCTCTTCCTCGGCCGCGACACCCACGCGCTCTCGGAGCCGGCCTGGGCCTCCGCCCTCGAGGTGCTGGTCGCCAACGACGTCACCGTCCTGGTCGACTCCCGCGACGGCTACACGCCGACCCCGGCGGTCTCCCACGCCATCCTGCGGGCCAACGGCGGACGGGTCTCGACAGGCTCGACCAACGCAAGCAGCGGGCTCGCGGACGGCATCGTGGTGACGCCCTCGCACAACCCGCCGAGCGACGGCGGCTTCAAGTACAACCCGCCGCACGGCGGCCCCGCCGGCGGCGACGCGACCTCGGCCATCGCGGCCCGCGCCAACGAGCTGATCGCCGGGGGCCTCGCCGAGGTGCGCCGGGTGCCGTTCGCCCGCGCGCGGGCGGCCGCAGGGGCCTACGACTTCCTCGGGACCTACGTCGACGACCTGCCCTCGGTGCTCGACCTCGACGCGGTGCGGGAGGCGGGGGTGCGGATCGGCGCCGACCCGCTCGGGGGCGCATCGGTCGCGTACTGGGCCGAGATCGCCGACCGGCACCGCCTCGACCTCACCGTGGTCAACCCCGTGGTCGACCCGACCTGGCGGTTCATGACGCTGGACTGGGACGGCAAGATCCGGATGGACTGCTCCTCGCCGTACGCCATGGCCTCGCTGATCGACCGGCGCGGCGACTACGACGTGGCGACGGGCAACGACGCCGACGCCGACCGGCACGGCATCGTCACGCCCGACAGCGGGCTGATGAACCCCAACCACTTCCTCGCCGTCGCCATCGGCCACCTCTTCGGCGGGGCGCGCCCGGGCTGGCCGGCCTCGGCGCGGATCGGGAAGACCCTGGTCTCCTCCTCGATGATCGACCGGGTCGCCGCCTCGCTGGACCGGCCGATGGTCGAGGTGCCGGTCGGGTTCAAGTGGTTCGTGCCCGGGCTCGTCGACGGGTCCTTCGGGTTCGGCGGCGAGGAGTCGGCGGGCGCGTCGTTCCTGCGCCGCGACGGCAGCGTGTGGACGACCGACAAGGACGGGCTGATCCTGGCGCTGCTGGCCGCGGAGATCATCGCCACGACCGGCCGGAGCCCCTCGGAGCACTACGCCGACCTCGTCGTGGCACACGGCGAGCCGGCGTACGCCCGGATCGACGCGCCGGCCGACCGCGAGCAGAAGGCGGCGCTGGCGGCGCTGTCGGCCGACGACGTCGCGGCGACGGAGCTGGCGGGCGAGCCCATCACCGCCAAGCTGACCGAGGCACCGGGCAACGGTGCGGCGATCGGCGGGCTGAAGGTGACGACCGAGTCGGCGTGGTTCGCCGCCCGCCCGTCCGGCACCGAGGACGTCTACAAGATCTACGCCGAGTCCTTCCGCGGCCCCGAGCACCTCGCCCAGGTGCAGGAGGAGGCGCGGGCGGTCGTCACCGCAGCCCTCGGCGGCTGAGGGTCGGCGCGCCGCCGAATCGGTCCGGACCGCCCAACGGACCCGTCCGTCGTGCCACGCTGGCCGGGTGGGAGCCGTGGAGCCCCGACTCGACCACGGGGTGGACCGACACCTACGACGTCACCGGAGCCGACGTCGCGCAGGTCATCGACTGGGCGCAACGCCAGGCCGGCGGGGAGCTCACCTATGCCGTCGCGCTGGTCTACGACGACGCGGCCGAGGAGGACCGCGATCCCGGCCACGGTCGCGGGCTCGTGTGGCTGCTCGGGAGCGACGGGAACGACGTGGCCCAGGACGCCCACGAGCGCCGCACGCAGGAACGGATGCTGCTCCGCCGTCGAGACCCCATCGTCCTCCCCGAGGCCGACCGGATGCCGCCTGGTGTGCCCGACCCCCACCACGACGGCACCGAGGACCGCTGACCGTGCAGGACTCCCACCTCGACCGTGCGGGAGCGCCACCTCGACCGTGCGGGGGTCCCACTTCGACGGCTCAGAGGTGGTCGGGGACGGTGAGGGTGTCGGGGTCCTGACGGGGCGGCAGCGCCGCCAGGGCGGCCTGCACCAGCGCCACCCGGGTGCGGACGACGAGGGCCCGCTTGACCCGGTTCACGCCGGGGTCGAGCCGCTCCTCGACCACCCGGGTGATCTCGGCCTCCGAGTAGGTCGCCCGCTCGCCCGTCCGCACCTCCACGTCGGGGAGCGCGACGAGGACCGGCAGCACCTCGTCGCCGACCCCGTCGAGCAGGTGGAAGCGCTGGATCCGGGTCAGCGCGTCCCACGCCTCGTCGACCCCGCGCCGGCCGCGGCGTACGTCGCGGTCCTGGGCGGCGAGGACGGTCTTGGCGGCGCCGGTCAGCGCCGCGGTCAGCTCGTGCTCGGTGAATCTCACCGTCCCATTCTGGCGGCACGGCCGCGGCTCATGCACCCGCTGGCACGATCACGGCATGACGGTGACGATCCTGGCGATGGGCGGCGGCGGCTTCTCGATGGAGCCCGACAACCCCCTGCTCGACGACTTCGCCCTCTCCCTGGCCACCCGTCGCCGCGGCGCCGGCGGACTGCCGCGGGTCTGCTTCGTGCCCACGGCGAGCGGCGACTCGGAGACCTACCAGGACCAGTTCCGTGAGGCCTTCACCGGTCGGGCGGAGGTCAGCACGCTCTCCCTCTTCCGGCTCGGCGAGGTGCCGGGCGGCGACGTGCGCGAGCACGTGCTGGCGCAGGACGTCGTGTACGTCGGCGGCGGCTCCACCGCGAACCTGCTCGCCCTGTGGCGCCTCCACGGTCTCGACGAGGTGCTCCGCGAGGCCGCCGAGGCCGGCACGGTGCTCGCCGGGGTGAGCGCCGGCATGAACTGCTGGTTCGAGGCATCGGTCACCGACTCGTTCGGGCCGATGGCGCCGCTGACCGACGGCCTGGGGTTGCTCACCGGCTCGGCCTGCCCGCACTACGACGGCGAGCCCGAGCGCCGTCCGACCTACCTCGACCTGGTCGGCACCAAGCGGCTGCCGAGCGGGTACGCCGCCGACGACGGCTGCGCGCTCCTCTTCCGCGGCGGCGAGCTGGTCGAGGCCGTGGCGTCCCGACCAGAGGCCCGCGCCTACCGCGTGCACCTGTCCGGCGACGCGCTGGACGTCGAGGACGGCATGGAGGCCCCCGACGTCGCCGAGTCGCCGGTCGAGGTGCGCTTCCTCGGCTGAACGGCCGTAGGATCTGCGTTGCAGAGGGTTTCACGCGTCTTGGAGGTGGGTTCGGCGCGTCGTACTGACGCACCCGGAAGGCACCACCCGTGACCCCCCTCGCCTCCTACCGACGCCTGCTCGACATCGCCGGCCCCGCCTACCTGGTCGTGGCGTTCCTCGGCCGGCTACCCCTGGCGATGAGCCAGCTCGGCACGCTCCTGCTCGTCTCGACCGCCACGGGCAGCTACGGGCTCGGCGGGCTCTCCGCCGGTGCCCTGGCCGTCGCCAACGCGCTCGGCGCCCCGGTCGCCGGCGCCCTGGCCGACCGGCTGGGCCAGCGCCCCGTCGTCCTCGTCCAGTCGCTGCTGGGCGCCACCGGCCTGGCCGGGCTCGTCGCCGTCGTGGCGGCCGACGCCGGGGGCCCGGTCGTCGTCGCGGTCGCCGCGGTCACCGGTCTGACCCTGCCCCAGGTCGGGCCGCTGGCGCGGGTCCGCTGGCGGCCGCTCACCGCCGGCACCGGGACCCACCAGCGGCGGCTGGTCGACGCGGCGTTCTCCTACGAGGGCGCCGCCGACGAGGCGTCGTTCGCGCTCGGGCCGGCGCTGGTCGGTCTGGCCGCGGTGCTCGTCTCGCCCGGCGGGGCGCTGCTGACCGCGGCCGCGCTGCTCGCCGTCTTCGGCACTGCCTTCGCCCTCGACCCGTCCGCGCGGCTCGGCACCCGGCCCGACGTCGCGGGCCACCTCGGCCGGCTGCTGACGGCCTCGTTCCTCGTCCTCGGCCTCGCGCAGCTCTCCATCGGCATGTTCTTCGGCGCCACGCAGACCGGCGCGACCGTCCTCGCCACGGAGGCGGGCCGGCCGGGCGTCGCCGGCCTGGTCCACGCGACCCTCGGCGTCGGGAGCGCGGTCGCCGGCATCGCCACGGCGTACCTCCCGGAGCGGGTCGGCCACGAGCGGCGCGCGCTCGTCGCCGCGGTCGCGCTGGCCGTCCTGTCCCTGCCGCTGCTGGTCGTCGACGGGCTCCTCGCGGTCACGGCGGTGGTGCTCGTGCTCGGGTGCGCGGTCGCGCCGTACATGATCGCGGTCTTCTCCCTCGCCGAGCGGGTGGTGCCGCCCGCCCGGGTCGGCACCGCGATGACCGCGCTCGCCAGCGCCACCGGCATCGGCTACGCCCTCGGCTCGAGCATCGCCGGCCGCCTCGCGGACGCGGACGGCTCCACGGCCGCGTTCGCCGTCACCGTCGCCGCGACGCTCCTCGCGGTGCTGCTCATGACGACGCAGCAGGGCCGCCTGCACCGAGCGGTGCAGGCGGCCCTGGGAGACGGCGGGGCGAGCGGCGAGGAGGGTCAGGCCGCCGCTTCGACCTCGGTCGCCTGACGGCGCGCGAGCTGCTCGAGGCGGGCCTGCGCGGCGCGACGGGTGCGGCGGTCGCCGGTCACCATCTTGTAGAGCAGCGCCAGCTGCTGCGGGGCGTTGGCGGGGGTGGTGGTGGCCAGCCAGCCGTTCGGCAGCGAGAGCCGGACGACCTTGTGCCAGGCGCTGCCGACCTGCTGCGGCAGCGGCGCCTCGTGGTAGTTGAGGTCGTACTTGTCGAAGAGCGCCTTCACCTTCGGGGCGACCTCGGCGTACCGGTTCGAGGGCAGGTCGGGGAAGAGGTGGTGCTCGATCTGGTGGCTGAGGTTGCCGGTCATCAGGTGCATGAACTTCGAGCCGGAGATGTTCGCCGAGCCCAGCATCTGGCGGACGTACCACTGGCCGCGGGTCTCGTTCTCGGGGATCGACTTCTTCTCGAAGGTCTCGACGCCCTCGGGGAAGTGGCCGCACATGATCACCGAGTGCGACCACAGGTTGCGCACCAGGTTCGCGGTGAAGTTCGCGGCCAGCGTCGGCAGGAAGGAGCCGGTCGGCAGGGCCAGGGCCGGGTTGACGACGTAGTCCTTCGTCGCCTGCTTGCGGATCTTGCGCAGGGTGTTGCGCGCGTTCTTCTTGAAGGTCTCGCTGCGCTTCTCCTTCGGCACCGACAGGTTCTTGCCGAGCTCGAGGTCGTAGGCGGCGATGCCGTACTCGAAGAAGCAGGCGTTGATGAAGTTCCACAGCGGCTGCCCGAGGTGGAAGGGGTGCCACCGCTGGTCCTCGTCGACGCGCATGATGCCGTAGCCGAGGTCGTTGTCCTTGCCCACGATGTTCGTGTACGTGTGGTGGATCTCGTTGTGGCTGTGCTTCCAGCCCTCCGCCGTCGAGGCGTTGTCCCACTCCCAGGTGGTCGAGTGGATCTTCGGGTCACGCATCCAGTCCCACTGGCCGTGCATGACGTTGTGGCCGATCTCCATGTTCTCGAGGATCTTGGCGATCGAGAGGCCGATGGTGCCGGCGATCCACGCCGGCGGGAGCACGCTGACGAGCAGCACGGCGCGCGAGCCCAGCTCCAGCTTGCGCTGCACGTCCACGATCCGGCGGATGTACGCCGAGTCGCGCTCGCCGCGGCTGTCGAGGACCTCCTGGCGGATCGCGTCGAGCTCGACGCCGATCTGCTCGATGTCCTCGGGCGTGAGGTGCGCGATGGGGTTGTCGGTCTTCTTGGTGATCGTGGTCATGGTGGTCTCCTTCGTCGTCAGGTCTCGAGACGGTCGCTGCGCGACCTCCTCGACCAGCGAGGGACTGGTCAGTGGTCGATGGAGCACGCGCCGGCAGCGGCGCTGATGCAGGTCTGGATCGGGACGCCCTGCGGGCCGGTCTCGCCGGGGACGGCGACGGTGACCGAGCCGTTGCGCAGGTCACGCACGGCGCCCTCCTTGAGCGGCAGCACGCAGCCCATGCAGATGCCCATCCGGCAGCCGCTGGGCATGATGACGCCGGCGTCCTCGGCGGCGTCGAGGATCGGGGTGGTGGCGTCGGCCTCCAGCGTGGTGCCGGACGTGAAGCTCACCGTCCCGCCGCCCTCGCCGTCGGCCACGTCGACCAGCACGGGGCGGAACCGCTCGGTGGTGAGCTCCAGCCCGCGGGCGGCGTGGTGCTCCTCGAGCGCGTCGAGGAGGCCGGCCGGGCCGCAGGCGTAGGTCAGCCTGTCGGCCAGGTCGGGGACCAGCGTGGAGAGGTCGGCGACGTCGAGCAGGCCCCGCTGCTCGTCGTACCACTCGACCAGCCGGATCCGGCCGGTGGCGTCGAGCCTGCGGAGCTCGTCGCGGAAGATCGCGCTCGACTCCGACACGTTGACGTGCACGAGCACGATGTCGACGGCCGGGACGTCGGCCCGGGAGAACAGGTTGCGCAGCATCCCGATGACCGGCGTGATCCCGGAGCCACCGGTGACCAGGAGCAGGCGCTCCGGGAGGGGCTGCGGCAGCACGAACTCGCCCTCGGCCTGCGCCAGCTGGAGCAGCTGGCCCTTCCGGGCGCGGTGCACGAGGTACTGGCTGACGACGCCGCCGGGGATCGCCTTGACCGTGATGCTGAGGCAGCCGTCCGGGTGGGGACCGTGGGTGAGCGAGTACGTGCGCCACAGGCGGACGCCGTCGACGTCGACGCCGACGCGGACGTACTGGCCCGGGACGTGCCCGGCCCAGTCCCGACCGGGCTTGATGACGATCGTCGCGGACTCGGCGGTCTCCGGGTGCACGGCCACGATCCGGCCGCGCAGCTCGGCGCCGGCCCGCAGCGGGGAGAAGACGTCGAGCACGTCGTCGAGCTCCAGCGGCGTGACCGCGGACTCGGCGACCCGACGCAGCACACCCCGGAGCGACCGGCCCTCGGCGGGAGCGTTCGACGCGGTAGTGGTGGTCATGTCATCCACTCTCCTAGATCTGAGAGGTAAAGTCCTGTCCGGGCGACGTGAACCTGGTGCCCGATCCTGTTCTCCACGAACAAAGGTTGTTCGATGACTCCTCGATCCACCCGGCCCGAGGGCGCGGCCGACCAGCGCCGCCGCTCGGCGCCCGGCCTGCACCTCCCCGCGGACGCGGTCGAGGCCATGCGCGCCGACCTCCCCGGTGTCGCCGAGAACGTCGTCCGCGCCATCGTGGAAGAGGTACCCAGCTACGAGGCGGCCTTCGACGGATCGATGGGCGGGACGATCCGGAACGCCGTGCAGCTGGCGCTGGGCGGCTTCCTCACCCTCGCCGGTGGGCGGCGGGGGGCCGACCTGCGGACGCCCGCGCCGGCGGTCGAGGGCGCCTACCAGCTCGGCCGGGGCGAGGCGCGCAGCGGCCGGACCACCGACGCCCTGCTCGCGGCGTACCGGATCGGCGCCCGCGTCTCCTGGCGCGAGATGTCCACCCGCGCGGTCGCCACGGGGGTCGACCCGGGGACGCTGGTGGCCTTCGCCGAGCTGGTCTTCGCCTACATCGACGAGCTCTCCGCCGCCAGCGTCGCCGGCCACACCGACGAGCTCGCCACGACCGGCCGGGTCCGGCAGCGGCTCCTCGAGCGGCTCGCCCGGGCGCTGCTCGACGGGTCCTCCGAGGAGGCCGTCCTCGAGGCCGCCGAGCGGGCCGACTGGCAGCCGCCGACCACGCTCACCGCCGTGCTGGTCCCCCAGTCGCAGGTGCGGCCGGTGCTCGGGCTGGTCCCGCCGGCCACGCTGGAGGTCGGCGAGGCCGCGGCCGGCGACGACGTCGGTGTCCTGCTCGTCCCGGACGCCCACGGCCGCGCCCGGGGTGCGCTGCTGCGCACGCTGCGCGGCCGCGACGCCGTCGCGGGGCC
>NZ_JBNCOG010000057.1:0-10244 GCF_051280745.1 Nocardioides ureilyticus
CGCGTCGAGGCGCGCCTGGGCCTCCCACCGCACCTGCCGCGTCGTGCGGACGACGGCCAGCCCGGCGAGCAGCACGGCGGCCGCTCCCGCGACCAGGGCGTTGCTGTCCCGGCCGAGCAGCTCCTCGACCACGTGGACGCCGATCGGGGCCAGCATCGGCAGGATGGCGATCGCCATCCTGGTGCCGGCCCAGTCGGTGCTGACGTCCGGTTCGACGGCCGGACGTCGGCGCGGCCAGGCCGAGCGCGCCATGAGCACCGCGCCAGCCATCCACCCCAGGTCCATCCAGTCGTTGACGCTGCCGGAGACGCTGAACAGCAGGTACGCCAGGTCCGAGCCGAGCCAGCACGCGACGCCGACGGCGAAGCTCCGGCCGATCGCGTGCCGGGCTCGTCGGGTGGCGAGCACGCGGATGACGAGCCCGAGCAGGACGGCGTCGCAGACGGGGTACGCCGCCCAGACAGCGCGGGTGAGGGGGCCCACGGAGCCGTCGGCGATGATTCCGGCGACCGAAGCCTCCCAGAGCACCAGGACGCTGATCACGACGATGGTGCACGCGTCGAGCACCGCATCGACGTCGACGCGCCGGCCGCGGGCGCGGCCGCGGGCGAGGACGACGAGCAGCGCGGCACCCAGGCCGGCGTAGCTGAGGAAGTACAGCGGGTCCGCGAGGGAGACGTCGGGTTCGTCGCCGGACCAGGTGTGGAGGAACCACACCACGTCGGCGAGGACGTTGGCGCCGAGCCCGAGGGCGATGAGGAGCGGAACCAGCGCCGCGCCAGGGCGGGCACGGCGCGCGCCCATGGCGGCGACGACGGTCGCTCCCGTGATGACGACGAGGTACGCCGCGTCGTACGCGGCGTCGGGCAGGCCGAGCAGGTGGCCGGCCACGGCCGTGACCGTGAGCGCGAGGAGGGCCGTCGGCACGGTCGTCCGCCAGGCGACCGAGTGGTCGGGTGCCGCGCTCGCGACCATGCTGCCTCCCTTGGAGCCCCCCGTAGGGGGACGAGCCCATGGTGGCGGTGTGCCGCCGACGCCGGGCTCGGTTGAGCGAATCTTGGACTACATCGGCTCCCAGCCCCGCCGATCTTGAGGAACCGACTCCCCGGTGGTCGAGCCGTCCCCCCGGTGGTCGAGCCGTCCCCCCGGTGGTCGAGCCGTCCCCCCGGTGGTCGAGCCGTCCCCCCGGTGGTCGAGCCGTCCCCCCGGTGGTCGAGCCGTCCCCCCGGTGGTCGAGCCTGTCGAGACCACGCACCGCGGAGCGGACGTCACCCGAGGGCGACGGTCACCGCGAGCAGGGTCGCGGCGACCAGGACCGCGCCCGTGACGACGGCGCCGAGGCCGAAGCGTGGCAGCGGCCTGCCGGTCCGCAGCGCCCGCTCGACCAGCGCCCATCGACGGTAGGCGAGCGCGGTGGTGCCGCCGCCGAGGACGAGCAGCGCGACGACCAGGGCGCGGCGCAGCCAGGGAGGCTCAGGCACGCCGAGGGAGTGGAGGGCGACCGCGCCGGCGAGCACGGCCAGGGACGTGCGGACCCACGCGAGGAAGGTCCGCTCGTTGGCCAGCGTGAACCGCGGGTCGGGCTCCGACCCCACGTCGTAGACGCCCATGCCGACCATCCTCGCGCACGGCGGGCCCGATACCTTCCCGCCATGCACTCCGGCCAGCACGAGTTCGACCGCCAGACCGCTGTGACCCCCTCGGGAGCGGGCCGCTACGCCGCGGAGCTCGCGCCGGGCTGGCACGTCGGCGGCGGCATCAACGGTGGCTACCTCCTCGCCGTCATCGGCCAGGCGGTCCGCGCCGAGCTGCCGTCGAAGCCCGACCCCCTGGCCGTGAGCGCCTACTACCTCTCCGCTTCGACCGCCGGCCCTGCGGAGGTGGTGGTCGACGTGCGCCGTGACGGCGGCAGCATCGCGACGGTGGCCGCCGACCTCCGGCAGGGCGACCAGTCGCGGATCACCGCGTTGGCGACGTACGGCGATCTCTCGGCGCTCCCGGACGATGTCCGCACGACCGCCGAGGAGCCGCACCTGCCGCCGGTGGAGGAGTGTGTGCCGTCGTCGATGGCGCCCGAGGAGGTGCGCGCGGTGGCTCCCCTCATGGAGCGCTTCGACATGAGGTTCCACCCTGACCACGTCGGCTGGGCGGTGGGCGAGCCGGGGCGCACGGGCGTCATCAGCGCGTGGTTCCGGTTCGCCGACGGCCGGGAGCCCGACCCGATCGCCCTGCTCCTCGCGGTCGACGCCCTGCCGCCGGTGACCTTCGACCTCGGCATGCCCGGGTGGGCACCCACCCTCGAGCTGAGCGCGCACGTGCGCGCCGTGCCCGCGCCGGGCTGGCTGAAGGTCCGGCACGCGACCCGGAACATGGCCGGTGGGATGTTCGAGGAGGACTGCGAGGTCTGGGACTCCGCCGGTCGACTCGTCGCCCAGAGCCGTCAGCTGGCCCGCCAGCCGCGGTAGCGCCTGGGCCATGCCCGGATGGCACCTTCGGACCATCCTCCGGCAAAAGTGCTCACGGGTCGGCCGGCACCGCCGACACTCCGAGCATGACCGTCACCGTCGAGACATGCCGGCACGAGTGGCAGCCGTTCTACGACGCCCCCGAGCTGAACGGCTGCGTCCACTGCGGGGCCGAGCAGCCGGTCGGCCCGACCCGCGTGGGGGCGGTCGCCGGCGAGGTCCACGTCGCCTGACCGGTCCGACCCTCAGGCGGGCGTCGTCCGCCGCAGCGTGAGGACGAAGCAGGCGCCGCCGTCGGGGGCGTCGCGGTAGGTGAGGTCGCCGCCGTTGGCGCGGGCCAGTTCGCGGCTGATGAAGAGCCCGATGCCCGTGCCGACGACGTCGCCGGCCGTGGCGGGACCACGGCTGAACCGGCGGAAGAGCTCGGTGCGGAACTGCTCGGGCACGCCGGTCCCGGCGTCGACGACCGACACCTCGACGCCGTCGGCTCCGCGCGGCCGTGCCGCGACGGTCGTCGCGCCGCCGGCGTACTTGGTGGCGTTGCTGAGCAGGTTGGCCAGGACCTGGTCGAGGTGACCGGGTTGGACGAGCGCGATCAGGTCGCCGGGGCAGTCGGCCTCCGGCTGGGAGCCCGGCGGCTGCGCGGCGGCTGCCGCGTGGAGGTGCGGGAGGAGGCGGCACGGCTCGGGCGTGGCGCTGAACGCCGCGGAGCCGCTGCCGACGAGCGAGCCCACCTCCTGCACCACGCCGGAGATCTGCCGGGCATTGCGGTCCACGACCTCGAACGCCGCGAGTGCGTGCGCGGTGTCGCCCTTCCGCAGCGACTCGCCGCCGACCTCCGCGTAGCCCTGGACCGACGCCAGCGGGTTCCCGATCTCGTGGACCAGCATGCCCATGACGTCGATCTTGAACTGGTTGGCGGCCTCGAGCTTCTCGTTCTTGCGGGCCACCTCGGCGGCGAGCCCGGCCTTCTCGCGGAGCGGCTCGTGCAGGACCGCCCGCTGGGCCAGGGCGTAGATCGGCAGGAACAGCAGCACGAACCAGGGCCCGCCGGTCCAGACGGCGGCGAGCAGGCCACCCACCAGCAGGACCCCTGCCTCGGTGGCGTAGAACGCCCGGCTCCTGAGGGTATGCCGCAGCCAGACCTCGTCGTGGGCCCAGTTCAGCAGGGCGGAGCCGGCGAAGAGCGCCGTCTCCACGACGAGGAATGCGGCTGCAGCGGCCAGGATCACCACCACGCCCTCGCCGCCGTCGCCCGCCATCCAGTTCGCGTCGGCTCCGACGGTCGCCTGCTTGACGGCCGCCGCGACCGTGCCGGCGAGCACCAGGAAGAACCCGGAGCCGACCCACTTCCACAGCGGCACACGGATACCGCGCCAGCGGGCGTGTGCGTAGGTGAGCGGGACGATGACCAGCAGCCACGGCGTCGGCAGCATCAACCCGCCGGCGAACGCCCACGCCGACAGGGCCTTGTGGGGCTGCTGGCTGTGCTCGAGCCCTCCGGAGAGGGCGCGGCTGAGCTCGACGTTGAGGACGGAGACCGCCAGCAGGACGCCTGCCGTGGCCAGCGCGCCCCGGTCCACCGAGACGTCGTCCTCCGCCAGCCACAGGGCCAGCACGACCGCGACCACCGCGGTCAGGACCAGGTAGACGCGCTCGCGCAGCGGCGCGCGGGCGAAGGTGCTCGGGAGCGGAGCGACGGCGGGAGGGGCAGTCTCGGAAGCGGCCACAGCACCGTGGCCCTCACGGGCGGGGGACGGGTTGCTGGGAGACATCACCCTTCCTCTGCGGTGTCGGCGGGGACCAGGGTGGACGATCGGCGGACTCGGCGGGGGCGGTGCGCCAGATCGGCCGCGACCTGTGGAGAACCCGCGCAGGTGCGCGGTGGGCGAGCAGGCAGAGCGAGAGCCCGACCGCGCGCGGGGCGCTCGATCGGGCTCTCGGTCGTGGGACGTGCGGTGTCGCGGTCAGGCGTGGCTGCGGCTGCCCTTTCCGCTCATGCCCTCCGCGACTCCGATGAGCGCGACAGCTGCGACGACGGCGAGGACGAAGCCGAGGATGTTGAGCTCCCAGATGTCGCCGGTGCCGAGGAGCCACGCGATGGTGCCGCCGATCACCGACCCGACCAGTCCGAGGAGGAGCGTCATCCAGATGCTGAGGTGCTGCTTGCCGGCTTGATGAGGCGGGCGAGGGCTCCGATGACGAGCCCTGCGACGATGAATCCGATCATGGTGGGTCCTCCCTTGTAGCGTGCATCCGCTCCGTACCCGTGCGGGCGCCCGGGCATGCCGCGGGTCGGGGAGCGGTGCGTCACGGTCGCGCGGCGCCCTCGTCCTGCGGCGTCGGCTGGTCATCGGGGTCCCGGTGCTCACCGTCGTCGTCGACACCTCCAGCGTCGGCACTCTCGTCCGCGGCGTCGGAGCCGATCTCCGCGGGCGCTGCGACGGCACCCGCCGGGTCCGCGAGGCCGGAGAGGTAGCGCAGGACCACCGCCAGCATCGCGGCGACCGGGACCGCGAGGAACGCGCCGGCGATGCCGAACAGGGTGGAGCCGAGCGTCACCGCGAGGATGACCACGCCGGCGTGCAGCTGCATGGCGCGCGACTGCAGCCAGGGCTGGAGCAGGTTGCCCTCGATCTGCTGCACCACGATGATCGCCGCGAGGACGAGCAGTGCGCCCTGGACGCCGACGGAGACGAGCGCGACCAGCACGGCGAGGCCGCCGACGACGAAGGCGCCGATGATCGGGACGAACCCGCCGAGGAAGGTCAGCACCGCCAGCGGGACGGCGAGGGGTACGCCGATCACGGCGAGCGCGATGCCGATGAGGACGGCGTCGACGAAACTGACGATGGCCTGCGTCCGGACGAAGCCGCCGAGCGTGTGCCAGATCCGGCTGAGCACCTCGTGGAGGTGCGGGCCGACCTCGGGGCCGACGGTCCGTGCGGCCCAGGCGCCGAACCGGTGGCCGTCCTTGAGGTAGAGGAAGGTCAGCACCAGGGTGATCGCCAGGGTCACCAGCCCCGAGGAGACGGCGTTGACGCCGACCAGGAGGCCGCTGGCGATGGAGCCTGCGCTCTCCTGCAGCCGGTCCCGGGCCTGGCTGACCGCGTCGTCGACCTGCTCCTGCGAGATCAGGCCGCGCGACTCGGCCCAGCTCCGGACCTCGTCGATCCCGTCACTGGCGTCGGAGACCAGCTGGTTCCACTGCCCGGAGACAGAGGGCGCGATCGCCAGGACCGCGCCCACGATCAGGCCCAGGGCCCCCACCAGCACCACGGTGGCGGCGAGGGTGCGCGGGAAGCGGGCGCGGCGGACGAGGAGATCCTGCACGGGCGCCAGGACCGAGGCCACGATCACGGCGAGGAACGCCGGGAAGACGACGACCCAGAGCACGCCGACCAGCCTGGCGAGGAGCGCGGCCCCCCCCCCGACGCCGACCCAGCGCCAGGACCAGGTGCCGAGCCAGCGGAGCCCGGATCCGAGCCGCTCCGTCCGGCCGGCTGGAGGTCTCGGGTCGTCCATCGGGGCCTGCGCCTCGGGAGTCACTGGTGCCATGGCCCCGCCTGTACCCACCGGGGAAGATTTCCCCTGAGAAGCGACGGACGGCCCCGGGAAGTGGTGGCCGTGGGGTCAGGGATCACTCCGACCCGGGGGTCTCCGGCCTCTTCGCCACCGGCAGCCCGTCCCGGACGAGGATCAGGACGGGTCACTCCGGGAGGGGGAACGGGGCCTTGTCGTCCGCGTCCCGTCGTCGCCAGAGCGAGTGCACGACCACCGCGGCGACCACGGCTCCGGTCGTGCCGAGGGCGAGGTCGCCGAGCGTGTCCGCGTAGGCGAACCTCCGCTCGGTGGAGCCGGCGATGAACGCGACGTACTCCGCCAGCTCCCAGGCGATCGCGGCCGTCGCCCCGAACGCCAGGGCTCGCTCCACCGCGCGCGACCGGCCGGCCGAGCGGTCCAGGGTGAGCAGGAGGAACGCTCCCGCGAGCAGCCCGGTGTTCATGAAGTGCATCCAGTCGTCGAACCAGGCGATGGTGTCGTAGAGGTCGAGCCGGTTGCCGAGGATGTCGGTGAAGCAGGTGAGGGTGACGAGCAGGTCGGCGAGCCACGGGAAGCCGGTGCGGTCCTGGGCGTACCGCCACCACAGCAGCGGGACCGCGAACGAGGCGATCGGGTAGCCGACGGCCCGCAGGCCCGCCGCCTTGTCCCGTAGGTGGGCGGTGTCGGGGGATGCCAGGGCGATGGCGAGGAGGACGATGAGCCCTCCCTTGGCGATCACGTTGAGTGCCCGCGCGGGCGCCGGCGCATCGTTCTCGAGTACAGCTGTGTAGGTCACGGGGTCCTTGCTCGTCGGGGCTCGCGCCATCGTCGCACTCGCCGTCAGCAGCGGAGGGGACCGCCCCGGATGCCGCCGCGACGGTCTCGTGAAAATTTTCACAAGGTTCGTGGTGGGCCGCCAGCCGGCCCTACCGTCGGGAGCGTGCTCCTCCCCGACGCCCTCCTCGCCGTCGCCGAGCCCGACGGCCTGCTCCCGGCCCGCCAGCAGATGGCGCTCTCCCTCGGGTGGCACATCGTCCTGGCCTGCTTCGGCGTCGCCTTCCCGGCGATCATCTTCACGATGCACCTCATCGGGCTGCGCCGCAGGGACGACGACGCCCTCGTGCTGGCACAGCGCTGGGCCAAGGTCTCGGCCGTGCTGTTCGCCATCGGGGCGGTCTCCGGCACGGTGCTCAGCTTCGAGATGGGGCTGCTGTGGCCCGGCCTGATGGGCACCTTCGGCGACGTGCTCGGGCTGCCGTTCGCGTTCGAGGGGCTGGCCTTCTTCCTCGAGGCGATCTTCCTCGGCATCTACCTCTACGGCTGGGGCCGGATGCCACCGAGACAGCACCTGCTGATGGTGCTGCCGATGGCGGTGACGGGCGTCGTGGGTACCTACTGCGTGATCGCCGTCAACGCCTGGATGAACGTCCCCGTCGGCTTCGACCTCGTCGACGGCGAGGTGGTCGACGTGCAGCCGTGGGCGGTGCTGTTCAACCCCGCGGCGTTCTGGCAGTTCGCGCACATGTGGCTGGCGGCGTACATGGTCGCCGGGTTCTCCGTCGCCGCCGTCTACGCGGTCGGCATGCTGCGGGGGCGGCGGGACCGGCGGCACCGGCTGGGCTTCCACGTCGCCTTCGCCTTCGCCAGCGTCTCCGCGGTGCTGCAGCCGGTGGTCGGCCACCTGCTCGGCGGTCGGCTGGCCGAGTGGCAGCCGGCGAAGCTCGCGGCGTTCGAGCTCGCGACGGAGACGGAGAGCCCCTCGCCGCTGCGTCTGGGCGGGTTCCTCGTCGACGGCGAGGTCCGCTGGGCGCTGGACATCCCGTACCTCGGCTCGATCATCGCCCGCAACTCGTTCACCGAGCCGGTGCGAGGGCTCGAGGAGTTCAGCACCGTGCCACCGGTCAACATCACCCACTGGGCCTTCCAGGTCATGGTCGCGATCGGCACGCTGCTCGCGCTGGCCGTGGCGGCGTACTGGCTCGCCCGCTGGCGCGGCCGCGACCTCCTCGACCACCGCTGGTTCCTCCGCTTCGTCGCCACCACGGGGGTGCTGTCGATCGTCGCCGTCGAGGCCGGCTGGGTCGCCACCGAGGTGGGGCGCCAGCCGTGGATCGTCTACGGCGTCATGCGCACACCCGAGGCCGCGGGCGACAACCCGGGTCTGTGGTGGCTGCTCGGTGCCACGACGGTCGTCTACACCCTCATGACGATCGGCGCCGTGGTCGTGCTGCGGTCGATGGCCCGCCGCTGGCGCGCCGGGGAGCACGACCTGCCCAGCCCCTACGCTCCTGGGCGGCAGGAGACGTCGCGGTGAGCCTCGAGACGGCGGTCGCGGCAGCGCTCTTCGTCGGCGTGGTGGTGTACGCCGTCTTCGGCGGCGCCGACTTCGGCTCCGGCTTCTTCGACCTCACCGCCGGGGGCAGCCGTCGCGGCGCGGAGGTGCGCACGTTGGTGGACCACAGCATCGGGCCGGTCTGGGAGGCGAACCACGTCTGGCTCATCTACGTGCTCGTCACGTGGTGGACGGCGTTCCCCGCGTCGTTCGCCGCCGCGATGTCCACGCTGATCCTGCCGCTGCTGCTCGCGCTGCTGGGGATCGTGCTGCGCGGCGCCAGCTTCGCCTTCCGCAAGTACGCCGGGACGCTGGGGCAGGCGCGTCTGTTCGGCGTCCTCTTCGCCACCTCGTCGGTCCTGACGCCGTTCTTCCTCGGTGCCGTCGCGGGCGCCATCGCGTCGGGCAGGGTGCCGGCGGAGGGGCGGGGCGACCTGATCTCGTCGTGGCTCAACCCGACGTCGGTCGTGGGTGGCGTGGTCGCGGTCGGCACGTGCGCCTTCCTGGCCGGCACCTTCCTGTGCGCCGATGCCGCGCGTGCCGGTCGCCCGGCGTTGGCCGACCGGCTCCGGGTGCGGACCGCGGTCGTCGGCTCCGTCACCGGGGCGGTCGTGCTGGGCGCCCTCGTCGTGCTGCGTCGTGACGCGCCCACGCTCGCCGACGGGCTCGCCGGACAGGGGGCGGTGCTCGTGGTGGCCTCCGCGGTGGCCGGCGTCGCCACGCTGGTGCTCCTGGCCCGCCGGCGGTTCGCGGCCGCTCGGGTCACGGCGGTGGTCGCGGTGGCATCGGTGGTGTCGGGTTGGGGAGTGGGGCAGTACCCGTGGCTCCTGGTCGACGAGGTGACGATCGCCGACGCCGCAGGGGCGAGGGCGACCCTCCAGGCGCTGCTCGTGACGGTCGGTCTGGCGGGAGTCCTGGTGGTGCCGGCGCTGGCCTACCTCTACCGGTTGACGCAGACCGAGCCTTGGTCCCGGCTCGACCACTGAGGGCGACGGGACCATGTCGACGGCGTGGCGCACGCCCCGGGTTCGCCGGCGTCGCGGTCAGGAGGCCTGGCGCTCGGCCGCGGCGACGGCCTGCGCCAGCTCGTCGCGGGACATCGAGGAGCGGCCCGAGACGTCGAGCTCCTGCGCGCGGTCGTAGAGCTCCTTCTTCGTCCGCTGGTCGGCCCCGCCGCCCTTGCTGCCGCCCTTGCTGCCGCCCTTGCTGCCGCCCTTGCCGTCGGCCTTCCGGGTCTCCAGCTTCCCGGCCTGGTGGGCGTTGCCGGGCCGGTGCTGCTGGGCCCGCTCGACGGAGGCCTGGAGGGCGGTGAGCAGGTCGACGACCTTCTCGGAGGACTCCTCGGCGGTGCCGGTCCGGACGACCTCCCGGTCCTTCTCCTTGGCCTCGATCAGCTGCTCGACCCGCTCGGTGTAGGTGTCGCGGTAGTTGGTCGGGTCCCACGGCGCGGTCAGCGTGGTCACCAGGCTGACGGCCATGTCGAGGTCCTTCTTCGACACCTTCGTGCCCGAGGGCAGGGTGTCGAGCTCCTTCGCCGGGTCGCGTACCTCGTCGGCGAAGTGCATCGTCTCCAGCACGAGCACGTCCCCCTGCGGGCGGATCGCGGCGAGGTACTGCTTGGAGCGCATCACGAACGTCGCGATGCCGATCCGGTCGGCCTTCTCCATCGCCTTGACCAGCAGGGCGTACGGCTTGGCGGCGGCCTCGTCGGACGGCGCGAGGTAGTAGGAGCGCTGGTAGTAGATCGGGTCGATCTCGGCGGCCTCGACGAAGTCGGTGATGTCGATGGTCCGGCTGCGTCCCGGTTCGACCGTCTCCAGCTCCTCCTTGGTGAGGATTACGTAGTCACCGTCGTCGACCTCCGCGCCCTTGGCGATGTCGCGGTACGGGACCTCCTCGCCGGT
>NZ_JBNCOG010000058.1:0-10189 GCF_051280745.1 Nocardioides ureilyticus
GGCCTCGCTCGGCGTGCTCGGGAGGGCGCGGCTCGTGGCCCCCGCCCGGGCGTTGGCCACGCGCGGTGCCGTCTGGTCGCCGATGTCGGAGCTGCTCGCCCGGGAGTCGGTGGACCTGCTCCGCACCCACCAGCCGGACGGGTGCGTCTACGACCCGCCCGGCGGGCCCCTCGCCGCGGGCGACCTCCTCCCACTGCCGGGCCTGGCCCGGCTGCTCGAGGACTTCGCGCGGGAGGGAGCCCGCCTGTTCAGCGGCCCGGCCGGCACGGCGTTCGTCGACCGGGTGGCCCGGGCCGGTGGGGTGATCACGGCGGCGGACCTGGGCAGCGTCCAGGTGCTGGAGGAGCGCGCCCACCGCGTCACCACGGCCGCCGGCTCGCTGTGGGCGACCAACGCCCCGACCTACGGCGCTGCGCTGACCGAGGTCTTCAAGGACCGCGAGCTCGCCGAGGTCGGCCCCGAGCTGGTCCGCACGGTGCTGGCACGCCAGTCCCGCGGTGAGCTGGTCGGAGCCGAGGGCACCTCGACGGTCGCCGCCGTCGACGCGGCCGGCAACGCGGTCGTCGTCGTGCACTCCAACTCCTTCCCCCAGTTCGGCAGCGGCCTCGTCGTCGAGCCGTACGACCTCGTGCTGTCCAACCGCGCGGGTCGCGGCTTCGCCTTCCAGCCCGGCCACCCCAACGCGCCGGTGCCCGGGCGTCGGCCCCTGACCACGCTGCACGCCTGGGCGACGGAGCGCGACGACGGCTGGTTGCTCGGTGGCACGCCGGGAGGTGAGCAGCAGGTGCCGTGGAACGTTCAGGTGCTCAGTCATCTGTTCGCCCACGGCACGCGTGAGGCCGACCTCGGCGAGGCGGTCCTGTCGCCCCGCTGGCAGCTCGCTGGCGACGCCGTCTCGCGCGAAGGCGTCGACCTGCCGGAGCTGGGTGCACGGTGCAGCCACACCCTGGTGCGCTGGTCCCCCACGAGGGTCAGTGCCGCTGCCGACCCGCGGTGGGACGGCGAGGGCGTCGCGGCATGAGCGCCGTGGTCGTCGCCGGCACCGGCGCGATCGGCCGTGCCGTCGCCGAGGCCCTCGCCCGCGGCGACGTCGCCGGTTGCACGCTCGCGGGCACCGTCCACTCCCGGTCGAGCACGGCGGAGGTCGAGGCCGCCCTGTCGGGCGCCGACGTCCTGGTCGAGGCGACGAGCGTCGACGCCGCGCGCACGGTCGTCGCCCGAGCCGTGGCCACGGGACTCGACGTGCTGGTCTGCTCCTGCGGGGTGCTGGCGCGCCCCGACGTCGAGGTGCTGCTCGCGGCCGGCCCCGGACGGGTGCTGCTGCCCGCAGGCGCGATCGGCGGGTTCGACCTGCTGGCCGCCGCCTCCCGTGCCGGCGCGGCGCGGGTCAGCCACACCACGGTCAAGCGCCCCGGGGCCCTCGGCGTCGCCCACGACCACCTCGAGGGGCCGGTCGAGGTCTTCCGCGGCACGGCCCGCGAGGCCGCGCTCGCCTTCCCCCGCACCTCCAACGCCTCGGTCGCGCTGGCGTTCGCCACGGTCGGCCTCGACCTGGTCGAGGTCGTCGTCCTCGCCGACCCGGCGGCCGAGGAGACGCGGCACGTGGTCACCTTCGACTCCTCGGTCGGCCACTACGAGCTCACCTTCGTCAACAGCGTCGACAGCGCCTCGGGCGGCCGCACGTCCCGGATCACCGCGCTGTCGGTGCTGGAGACCCTGGCCGGCCTCGCGGCAGGCGTCGGCCCGGGTGTGGTCGTCCTGCCGCGACTCGTCGAGGCCGAGAACCGGCGGGGGGCCTGACCGTGCCGCTGTCCGTGCCGCTGTCCGTGCCGTTGCCCGCCGTCCCTGCCGACGTGCTCGACGACGCGCTGGCCCTGTACCGGGACCTGCACCGGCACCCCGAGCTGTCGGGCGAGGAGCAGCGCACCCAGGCGGCGGTCCGGGCAGCGCTCGCGCCGACGGGCGCGGAGGTCCGTGCCTGTGGCGGTACCGGGCTGGTCGCCGTCCTGCGCAACGGCGCGGGCCCGGTCGTCGCCATGCGTGCCGACACCGACGCCCTTCCGATCGCCGAGGAGACCGGTCTCCCGTACGCGAGCGTCAACCCCGGCGTGATGCACGCGTGCGGCCACGACGTCCACACCGCCTCCCTCGTCGGCGCCCTCTCCCGGCTCGGGCAGGACCGCGGCAGCTGGTCGGGCACCCTCGTGGGGGTCTTCCAGCCCGCCGAGGAGACCGGGCGCGGCGCCCTGGCGATGCTCGACGACGGACTCTTCGACGACACCGGCCTCCCGGACGTGGTCCTCGGCCAGCACGTCACCGCCGCCCCGCTCGGGCGCCTGCTCTGCCGGCCGGGCTGGTTCCTGTCGGCCCAACGCTCGTGGCGGGTGACCGTCCGCGGCGTCGGCGGGCACGCGAGCCGGCCGCACCTCGCGGCGGACGCGGTCGTCGCCGCCGTGGCGATGGTCCACCGGCTGCAAGGTGTCGTGGCCCGCGAGGTCGACCCGTTCCGGATGGCGGTGCTCACGGTGGCGACCTTCCACGCCGGCACCAAGGAGAACGTCATCCCCGCCGAGGCGGTCTTCACCGTCTCCACCCGCAGCTACGAGCCCGCCGTCGCCATCCAGGTGCGCGAGGCGTTCCTGCGCATCGTGCACGGGGAGGCGGCCGCCTCGGGGGTCGACGTCGACGTCGAGGAGGTCTCCGCCATCCCGGCCTGCTGGAACGACCCGGCGGAGAACGCGGTCGTCGCCGACGCCCTCGGCGGGGTCTTCGGCGCCGAGGCGGTGCGTCCGCCGGCGGACCCGCTGCCGGCGAGCGACGACTTCAGCCGGTACGCCGAGCGGCTCGGGGTGCCGTCGGTGATCTGGAACTTCGGCGTGCAGGACCCGGCGCTCCACGCCGGACCGGTGCCGCCGCCCCGCAACCACGACGCCCGCTTCGCGCCGCACCCCACCGGTGCGGTGCAGGTCGGCATCGCCGGTGCCGTGGCGGTCCTGGGTCGCCGCCTCCGCCCGGAACTGGATACAAAACGCGCCGACCGAAACGCCGAACGGCCGAAAGAAACGGTTGCGAAACACGAGGAAGCGCCAGCCGTAAACCAAGCTGGATACAACATGCAAGTGATGAGATCGAGCGTGGAAGAGGGAACGGCATGACGCTGACGAGCCACCCGACCGCTCCGGCCGACGTCCTGGCGGAGTGCCTGGCCCTCTACCGCGACCTGCACCAGCACCCGGAGCTCTCCGGGGAGGAGCACCGGACCCAGGCGAAGATCGCCGAGGCCCTCGCGGCCACGGACGCGGAGGTGTCGCCGTGCGGCGGCACGGGGCTGGTCGCGGTCCTGCGCAACGGGCCCGGTCCGATCGTGGCCATGCGCGCCGACACCGACGCGCTGCCGCTCGTGGAGGACACCGGCCTGCCGTACGCGAGCACCACCCCCGGCGTCATGCACGCCTGCGGGCACGACATGCACACCGCGTCCCTGGTCGGCGCCCTCCGGCACCTCGACCGGGACCGCGGCAGCTGGTCGGGGACCCTCATCGGCGTCTTCCAGCCCGCGGAGGAGAACGGCGCAGGCGCGCTGGCGATGCTCGAGGACGGCCTCTTCGACGACACCGGGTTGCCCGACGTGATCCTCGGGCAGCACGTCGCCGCCGCCCCGCTCGGCACCCTGATCTGCCGGCCCGGTTGGTTCCTCTCCGCCCACCGCTCCTGGCGCGTCACGCTCCGCGGGGTCGGGGGCTCCGGCTGCCGACCCCACCTCACCAACGACGTGGTGGTCGCGGCCGCGGCGATGGTGCTGCGCCTCCAGACGGTGGTCTCCCGGGAGGTCGACCCGTTCCGGATGGCGGTCGTCACGATCGGCGACCTCCACGCAGGAGTGAAGGCCAGTGTCATCCCCGGGGAGGCCGTCTTCACCGTCTCCAGCCACACCTACGAGCCCGAGGTGGCCGACCGGGTGCGCGAGAGCGTGCTGCGGATCGTGCACGGCGAGGCAGCCGCCTCGGGGGTCGAGGTCCAGATCGAGGAGGACCCCGAGATCACCGCCATCCCGGCGACCTGGAACGACCCCGCCGAGAACGCCCGAGCCGCCGAGGCCCTGGCCGAGGTCTTCGGCGAGGACGCCGTCCGCCCCCCGCTCGACCCGCTGCCGGCCAGCGACGACTTCGGCCGGTACGCCGAGCGGCTCGGCGTGCCGTCGGTGATCTGGAACTTCGGCGTGCAGGACCCCGCACTCCACCAGTCCTCCACACCGGCCCCCCGCAACCACGACGCGCGGTTCGCGCCGCACCCGACCGGGGCCGTGTCGGTCGGCATCGCCGCCGCGGTCGCCGTCCTCACCGCGCGGCTCCGCCCGTAGCGGCACCCCGTCGAAACGCGGACGTAAAAGACGTGTCCAACACTTGCCGAGAACGACCCGACCAGAAGGCGAGGGCCCACCCGTGACCTCCCACCTCATCAGCACCGACCACCCGAGCGGCAGCGCGTCGGGCGAGCCGGACGACCTGATCGCCCTGCGCGACGTCTGCGTCGTCCACGGCCGCGGTGACAGCGCGGTCGTCGCCGTCGAAGGGGTCGACCTGCGCGTCCGGCCGCGCGAGATCGTCTCGATCGTGGGGCACTCCGGCTGCGGCAAGTCCACGCTCCTGCGGGCGATGGCGGGCCTGCAGCCGCACGCATCGGTGCAGGGCACCCTCGAGGTCCTCGGCCGGACGCCGGAGGAGGCGCGCCGTTCGGGCCTGATCGGCATGGTGTTCCAGGACGCCGTGCTCGCGCCGTGGCGCACCGTCGAGGGCAACGTCCGTCTGCCCCAGCAGGTGGCCCGGGGACGCGCCCAGCGGCCCGCGAAGTCGCCCAGCGAGATGCTCGACCTGGTCGGGCTGGCGGGCTACGAGAGGCGGTACCCCAAGCAGCTCTCCGGCGGCCAGCGGCAGCGCGTCTCGCTCGCCCGGGCGCTGGCGATGGAGCCGCAGGTGCTGCTCATGGACGAGCCGTTCGGCGCGCTCGACGAGATCACCCGGGACGAGATGCACACCGAGCTGCTGCGCATCTGGGACACCACCCACACCTCCATCGTGCTGGTCACCCACTCGATCCAGGAGGCGGTGTTCCTCTCCGACCGCATCGTCGTGATGGCCGCGAACCCCGGCCGCGTCGCCGACCTGATCACCGTGGACTTCGCGCGCCCGCGGCGCAACGAGCTGAAGGACACCCGCGAGTTCGCCCACATCGCCCACCGGATCCGCACCGCCCTGGAGGAGAACCGATGACCGCCGCTCCTGTCGCAGCCATGGCCCCCACCCGCGCGGTGAAGGCGGTGATCCCGCCCGCCGAGCGCAGCGGCCCGGTCATGCGGGTCTTTCGGATGGTCCGGGCCTGGCTCCTGCTCGGCCTCGCCGTCCTCGTGTGGGAGCTCGCCGTCCGGGTCCTGGACACGCCGAAGTACATCCTCCCGGCGCCCTCGGCGATGCTCGAGGCGTTCGGGGACCAGCGCTCGCTGTTCCTCCAGGGACTGTGGGCGACGACGAAGATGTCGCTCATCGGCTTCGGCCTGGCCATCGTCGTCGGCACGGCGCT
The DNA here is from genome assembly GCF_051280745.1 of Nocardioides ureilyticus. NCBI lineage: Bacteria > Bacillati > Actinomycetota > Actinomycetes > Propionibacteriales > Nocardioidaceae > Nocardioides > Nocardioides ureilyticus. The sequence continues at coordinate 5,578 of NZ_JBNCOG010000058.1, forward strand.
CGGGGTGATGATCGCCCGCAGCGCGCTCTTCGAGGAGCTGGTCTACCCGTTCCTCAACATCGTCCGGGTGATGCCGACCATCGCGATCGCCCCGCTGCTGATCATCTGGTTCGGCCGGGGGGCGGTGCCCATCGTGATCTGCTCGTTCCTCATCGCCGTCTTCCCGATCATCGTCGACGTCGCCCACGGGCTCACCTCGGTCAACGAGGACCTGGTCAACGTGCTCAAGCTGGCCAACGCCGGCGAGCTCTCGGTGCTCACCCGGGTGCGCATCCCCAACGCGCTGCCGTACCTCTTCTCCTCCTTCAGGGTCGCGGCGCCCGGTGCGGTCATCGGGACCCTGCTCGGTGAGTTCATCGGCTCACGGGAGGGGCTGGGCTACCTGATCACCGTCTACAGCGCCCAGCTCAACACGGCCGCGGTCTTCGTCCTCGCCCTGCTGTCCTGCCTGGTCGGCATCGTCTTCTTCAACGCCTGCCTGCTCGCCGAGCGGTTCGCCGTGCCGTGGAAGACCGTCGTGCGCTGAGCCGCGCCCCGGCCGCCGTGCCGCCTGCCCCGTTGCCCTGCCCCGTTGCCCTGCCCCGTTCTCGCCCTGCCCCAGCGCGTCCTCGCGCTGCTGCCCCCTGCCCTCTCGGGACCACCACCGCCCGCAGCACCCTCACCTCTGGAGAGCCCATGCACCTGTCCACCCGCAAGCCCGGCGCCTTCGTGGCGGCCCTGGGACTGACCTCGATGCTCGCCCTCAGCGCGTGCTCCTCCGACTCCGAGGCGGCCGCCGACGGTGACGCGCTCACCCCGGTCAACATGGCCTTCGAGTGGACCTGCGCCGGCGACTGGTCGGTCGTCTACTCCGGCCTCGAGCAGGGGATCTTCGAGGAGCACGGGATCGACCTCAGCTACGACCGCGGCCAGGGCGGCAGCGACACCGTCCCCCTGGTGGCCGCCGGGGAGTTCGACCTCGGCATCCTCTCCGCCGCGCCCGTGGCCATCGGCGCCGGCCAGGACCTGCCCCTCACCGTGATCGGCGCCGCGTCGACCGTCGGTCCGGTCACCATCCTCGCCGATCCCTCGATCACGAGCCCCGAGGACCTGGAGGGCAAGAGCCTCGCCGTCCAGACCGACCAGTTCGAGGGCGCCGTGTGGCAGGCCTTCGTCTCGGCCACCGGCATCGACGAGAGCACCATCGACGTCATCCCGAGCGACGACGCCACCCAGGCGGAGTTCCTCGCCGGCGACATCGACGCCTTCGTCATCTTCTACCCGACCACCTCGACCGAGGCGATCCTCACCGAGCGGCCGGACCTGACGGTCATGCCGATGCAGGACCACGTGCCGACCTACGGCCACGTCTTCACCGCAAACGACGCCTGGCTCGCGGAGAACGAGGAGGCCGCCCAGGGCTTCACGACGGCGTGGGCGGAGTCCGCCAAGTGGGTCGTCGACAACTACGACGCGGCCTACGAGACGTTGGTCGAGGAGTGCCAGGAGGTCAGCCCCGAGGCGCTGAAGTTCAGCATGGACGCCTACTTCGAGGGCTACACCGCCGGGACGTCCGCGGAGGACGGCCTCGGCAGCCTCCGCACGGAGGGGCTGGCCGAGACCCAGTCCGTCCTGGTGGAGTCAGGTCTCGCCGAGCCGGTCGACGTCGAGGAGTGGGTCAGCGACGACTACCTCCCCGAGCCGGCCGTGCTGCCCTGACCGGCGAGTGATGAGCCGTCCGCCCGCACCTGCCGCGCCCGCCGCCGTCCCCCCGGCGATCGGGTCGGTGGCGGTGCGGGCGGACGTGCTCGACAAGCTCCTCGGCGACCACCGCTTCGCCACCCAGGAGCACGCCGAGGGCGAGCTGCACCTGAGCACGGTCCGGTCGCCGTGCGCCAGCGCCCGCATCGACGCCCTGCACCTGGAGGAGGCCCGCGCCGTGCCCGGCGCCGTGACCGTCCTGACCGGGCGGGACGTGCCCGGGCGGCGGCTGGGCTCGAAGGTCCAGGACCAGCCGGTCCTCGCCGACCAGGTGGTGCGCCACCACGGCGAGGCGATGGCCCTGGTCGTGGCCGAGACGCCGGCCGCGGCGCGGAGGATGGCGGCCCGGGTGCGCGCCGAGCTGTCCCCGCTCCCGGTGCTGCTCGACCCCGCCCGGGCGCTGGACCCGGGCGCGCCGGTGGTCGGACCGGAGGGCAACCTGGTGGCCCGGCACCGCACGGCCCGCGGGTCCGCGGTGCGCCGCCCCGACGACGTGGTGGTGCGCTGCCACTGGCGCACCGGCCGGCAGGACGCGGCGTTCCTCGCCCCCGAGGCCGGCGTGGCGGTCCCGCGGGCGGACGGCTCGGTGCTGCTCACGCTCGCCACCCAGGACCTGCACGCCGACCACGCGCAGGTGGTGCGGGCGCTCGGCCTCGCGCCGCACGAGCTCGAGCTCGCGCACAGCGGGATCGGCGGCGCCTTCGGCGGGCGGGAGGACATCAGCCTGCAGGCCCACCTGGTGCTGGCCGCGCGGACGACGGGCCGCCCGGTGCGGGCGGCGTACTCCCGCGCGGAGTCGCTGCTGGCCCACCCCAGCCGGCACCCGGTCACCAGCGACGTCGAGCTGGTCGCGCGGCCCGACGGCCGGTTCGTGTCCCTGCGGGTGCGCACGCTCGTCGACGGCGGCGCCTACGCCCTCACGTCGACGCCGGTGAGCGCGATCGTCCACGACTTCTCCGCCGGCCTCTACGTCTTCGAGGAGGTCGACGTCGAGACGACGGCGGTCCACACCCACCACCCGCCGGCCGGGGCGATGCGCGGGTTCGGCGCCACCCAGGCGTGCTTCCTCATCGAGTCGACCGTCGACGCAATGGCCCGGCGACTGGGCCGCGACCCCGTCGCGCTGCGCCGGCAGAACCTGCTCCGCCCGGGCGAGCCGCTCGCCCTGACCGGGCAGCCCTACGTGGGCAGCGCGGACCCCCGCGACGTCCTCGACGCCCTCGAGGCGGTGCCCCGCACCGCACGACCGGTGCCCGCGTCGCACCGCCGCGGCGCCGGGGTCGCGCTCGGGATCAAGAGCGCCGGCCTGGGCCACGGCCGGCCGGACCCGGCCACGGTGGCGGTGACGCTCACGGCCGACGAGGTGGTCGTGGAGTCCGCGGCGGCCGACGTGGGGCAGGGCGTCACCGAGGTGCTGCGCCGGGTGGTGGGGGAGTGTCTGCCCGGCCGGCCGGTCCGGGTCGTGGCCACCACGACCGCCGGGCCGACGGCAGGTGGAAGCAAGGCCAGCCGGCAGACGATGGCGAGCGGCGGGGCGGCGTACCTCGCCGCGCAGGAGGTACGACGCCTCCTCGACCGCCGGTCGACCCCGCTCGGCGAGGAGACGATCCGGCACGTGGTCACCCACGACGGCCCCGACACGGGCCCCGACCGGCCGCACAAGGCCTTCCAGGTGGTGGCGCACCGCGCCGAGGTCGACGTGGACGAGGTGACCGGCCGGGTCCGCGTCGCCCGCGTCGTGGCCGTCCAGGACTGCGGGCGCGCCATCGACCCGGTCGCGGTCGAGGGCCAGCTGGTCGGCGGCACCGTCCAGGGCGTGGGGTTCGCGCTGCACGAGGAGCGCCGGCTCGACGCGGACGGCCGCCAGCTCACCACCGGGTACGGCGACTACCTGCTCCCCCTCGCCCACGACGTCCCCGAGGTGCTCGCCGTCGCGCTCGAGCACCCCCACCCCGACCTCGTGCTCGGGGCCAAGGGCATCGGGGAGGGGCCGCTGGTCTCCTCGCCGGCCGCGGTCGCCGCCGCCGTCCGGGACGCCACCGGTGCCGCCGTCGAGGCGATCCCGGTGACCCCGCCCGGTCGGGCCGCTGCCCTGGCGGGAGGCGGGCGGTGACCGCGCACCTGCACCCGAGCAGCTGGGCGGAGGCGGCCGCGGTGCTCGCCGAGGACCCGCACGCCGTCGTGCTGGCCGGCGGCACCGGCCTGCAGCCGTGGCTGACCGCGTCGGTCACGCCCCCCAGCGCGCTCGTCCACCTCGACCGCATCGCCGATGCCCGGACCACCCGCCGGCACGGCGACGCGCTGCGGGTGGGCGCCCTGGTCCGGGTCGCCGACCCCGCGCTCGGGCCCTGGTGGGGGAGCGAGGGCGCGGGCTGGTTCGCCACCCCCGCCGTACGTCGCCGGGCCACGCTGGTCGGCAACCTCGCCTCGGCCCTCGGGCCCCGCGAGCTCGCGCCGGTCGCGCTCGCGACCGGCGGCGTCGCCGAGACCTGGGGCCGGGCAGGGGTCCGGACGGTGCCGGTCGCCGACCTGATCGCCGGAGGCGCCGGCCGCGACCTGGTCGCCGCCGTGGTGCTGCAGGTGCCGACGCGGATCGCCTTCGAGCGGGTCTCGGCGCGGGCGCGGATGAGCCGGGTCGAGCTCGGCCTCGCCGCCGCGCGCGGGCCCGGCTGCGGTGCCGCTCTGGTCGCCGGCACCGGGGGCCCGGCTCTCCCGGTCGCCGCCGCCGGCGCCGTGCTGGAGGACGCCGACGGCGAGGCAGGTCTGGTGGAGGCGGTGGTGCGGCCGGCGGCCGCCGCCCCCCTCCCCGACCACCCCCAGGCGGTGCTGGCCGCGCTCCCCCCCCCGGGGGACCCCGCCCACAACCCCCCAC
>NZ_JBNCOG010000059.1:0-10032 GCF_051280745.1 Nocardioides ureilyticus
CGCCCCCCCGCGCCCCCCACCCCCCGCCCCCCCCCCCCCCCCCCCCCCCCCCCCCGGGACATGGTGGTGACCTGCTCATGATCGAGCAGAGGGTCAGACAGCTGCATGGGCGGTCCGCCTCCTTCCGAGTGGGTGCGTTCCGAGGGCCCCTAGGGGACACGCAGTTGACGTTACCCATGCTGCAGTGGGCTACCACCACCCATCGGGGTGAGGAGAGGCGTGGCCGGCGAGCCGGTCAGGAGTCGGTCGCCGGCCAGTCGAGCAGGGCCCACACGGTCTTCCCCGCCTCGCTCGGCCGCGACCCCCAGTCGCGCGCGAGCGCGGCCACGATGCCGAGACCGCGACCGTGCTCGTCGGCGCCACCGGTGCGCCGCCGGCGCGGTCGGAGCAGGGCGGGGTCCCACACCTCCATCAGCACGGCGTCCTCGAGGCGCCGCAGGTGCACGTCGACGGGTGGTCGGGCGTGGATGAGCGCGTTGGTGACGAGCTCGCTGATGACCAACTTCGCGTCGTCCACCCGCTCGGCAGGCGCGCCCCAGGCGGCGACCTGCGCGGCCACGGCGCGGCGCACGTCGCGGACGGCCGTGGGGCCGCCGCCCACCCGCAGCCGGACCACGGCACCGCCGACCTCCGCACGCGCCCGCGCGGCGACCAGGGCGACGTCGTCGTCGACCTCCTCGGCGTGCGACCCGGCGACGACCTTGTCGAGCAGCTCGGCGACCGGGCGGTCGGCGAACCGGGCGAGCGTCGCGACGAGCCGGCCGATGCCCTCCTGCAGGTCCTCCCCCCGGCGCTCCACGAGCCCGTCGGTGTAGAGCAGCAGGACGTCGTCGGCGTGCAGGCTCACGGTGGTCGCCTCCTGGCCGTAGAAGCCGGCGCCGAGGGGCGGCCCGACCGCCTCGAGCGGCTCCACGGCGCCTCCCGCGCGCGCCAGCAGCGGGGGCAGGTGGCCGGCGTTCGCGTAGGTCAGGTGCAGGTCTGCGGCATCGACGACGGCGTAGACGCAGGTGACGATCTGGTCGCCGGCGAGGTCGTGCACCAACGGGTCGAGCTGCTCGAGCACGTCGGTGCACGGGAGGTCCAGCTTGGCGAAGGCCCGGGTGGCCGCGCGGAGCTGGCCCATCACCGCGGCAGCGCGCACACCGCGCCCCATCACGTCGCCGATCACCACGGCGGTGCGTCCGGCGCCGAGGTCGATCACGTCGTACCAGTCGCCGCCGACCTCGGTGCCCACCACGCCGGCTCGGTAGTAGGTCGCGACGTCCAACGCGGGAACGTGGGGGTCGGTGCGAGGGAGCAGGCTCTCCTGGAGGTCGTGGGCGATCCGGCGCTCCTGCTCGGCCATCTCACGCTCGGCCTCGGCCGCCACCAGCTGCTCCTGCAGGGCCCGCTGCTCGGTGACGTCCTGGAAGGACCCGCGGAGCAGTCGGCTGCCGTCGGCCCCGCGCGCCGGCTCGCCGTACGCGTGGAACAGGCGGGTGTCGCCGGAGGGCAGGACGATGCGCAGCTCGTGCTCGACCGTCTTCCCGCCGGCCGCCTCCGACAGCTTCGCCAGCACGCCGGGCAGGTCGTCGGGGTGGACGAGTGACTCCAGGAGGTCCGCGGCCGCCCGCCGGTCGAGGTCGACCGCCGTGAGACCGGTCATCTCGAGGAAGGTGGCCGAGCCGGTGAGCGACAGGTCGGCGAGGTCGATCTCCCAGCTGCCGAGGCGCGCCAGGCGCTGCGCCTGGTCCAGCAGCGCACTGCTCCGCTCCAGCGCGTCGCGGAGCCGTTGGGCGCGGTCGAGCGCGAGGTTGACCCGGACCCGGGCGAGCAGCTCCCGGGAGGAGAAGGGCTTGACCAGGTAGTCGACGGCACCCGCCTCCAGCCCCTCCACCGTGCCCTCCTCGCCCGCGCGGGCCGAGAGCATGATGACCGGCACGGACATGAGGGCCGGGTCCGCCTGCATCCGGCGCAGCAGCCCGAAGCCGTCGAGCTCCGGCATCATCACGTCGGTCAGGACCAGGTCCGGGACGGCCACGGCCATCTGGCGCAACGCGTCGAGGCCGTCGACGGCGCTGCGCACGTCGTACGCCTGCGCCAGGAGGTCGGCGATGTGACGACGCATGTCGGCGTTGTCGTCGACCACGAGGACCTGCGGCCGCCCCTCCGCCGCGGGTGCCGGCTCGGCCGCCGAGGGTGCCGAAGGTGTCGAGAGCACCGGGTGGTCGGGCAGCCAGTACGAGCTCTCGTCCGCCAGGGCGCGGGCCATGCTGCGGACGAGGTCGCCGGTGGCCTCGGTGTCCCGCGGGTCATCGCCGCCGATGCGTTCGGCAGGGAGGTGGTCTGCTCGGAGGGGGATCGTCACCGTGAAGGTCGTCCCGTGGTCGGTGCCGCCGCTGCTGGTGGTCACCTGGACGTGCCCGCCGTGCTGCTCGACGAGCTCGTGGACCAGCGCCAGCCCGAGGCCGGTGCCCTCGTGGGTGCGGGAGCGCATCCCGGCCACCCGGTGGAAGCGCTCGAAGAGCCGGGGCAGCTCCACCTCCGGGATGCCCGGACCGGTGTCGCTGACGGTGAGCACCGCGTGGGTGCCGTCGTCGTGCAGGCCCACCCGCACGCTGCCCTCGATGGTGAACTTCAAGGCGTTGGTCAGCAGGTTGAGCACGATCTTCGCCCAGTGCTCACGGTCGACGTACGCCGTGGCACCGCCCTCGCACTCGACCTCGAGGGCGAGCCCGGCCCGCTCGGCGGTCGACTCCACCATGGCCGTGAGCTCGGCGGTGTAGGCGCACAGGTCGGTCGGCACGTACAGCGCTGCGTCCTGCCCCGCCTCGAGGCGGGAGAAGTCCAGCAGGGTGTTCACCAGCTGTCGCATGCGCCGGCCGTTGCGGGCGATCACCTCGACCCTGCGCCGCTGCGCGTCCGGGAGCGGGTGGTCGTCGTCGGTCAGTGCGTCCTCGGCCGGGCCCAGCAGCAAGGTGAGCGGGGTGCGCAGCTCGTGGCTGACGTTCGCGATGAAGTCGCTCTTGAGCTGGTCGATCCTGGCGAGGTCCGAAGCCCGCCGCCGTTCCTGCTCGACGGAGCGGGCGTCGCCGATGGCGGTCGAGAGGTGGGCGGCGACGAGCTCCAGGAACGTGCGGTAGCCGTCGTCGAACGGGCGGTGCCGATTCAGCCCGACGACCAGTGCGCCGTACGGGCGAGGCTGCCCGGGCTGGAGCAGGGGCAGGACGAAGGCCTGGCGCGGCGGCCTCTCCCACGGGGTGGCCGGCAGGTCGCTGAAGCGCTCGTCGACCGCGTCGACCAGCGCGGTCCGGCCCTCCGCCGCGGCGTTCAGCGGCCACGGGCCGTCGGCTGCGTCCACCGCGACGACCGGTGGCGCCGCCGGGTGGCCCGGCGCGATCCCGGCGACCCCTTGCAGATGGGCCTCGAGCCCGTCGTCTGCAAAGAGGTAGACCTCGACGAACGGCAGCGAGTGGCGGTTGCGGGCCAGTCGTTCGCACGCGGTGGCGACCGCGGCGGCCTCGGTGAGCGGAGCCCGCTCGCGCACGGCGAGGTCCCGCAGTGTCGTCATCCGACGTTCGAAGACCACCTCCTCGGTGTCCTCGGTGACCACGCACAGCATGCCGCTGGTGGTGCCGTCGTCGTCGGCCAGGGGGCTGTAGGAGAAGGTGTGGTAGGTCTCCTCGACGAAGCCGCTGCGCTCGAGGAAGAGCAGCAGCTTCTCGTCCCAGGTGGCCTCGCCGGTCCTCATCACCTGCTCGATCCGCGGACCGATGCTCGGCCAGACCTCCGGCCACACCTCGCGCGTCGGCCGCCCCAGTGCCTCGGGGTACTTCGCACCCAGCGTGTCGCGACGGTAGGCGTCGTTGCAGAGGAACGTCAGCTCGGGCCCCCACGCCATCCACATCGAGAACCTCGACGTGACCATGGTCCGCACGACGGTGGTGAGCGAGAGCGGCCAGTCCTCGACCGGCCCGAGGGGCGTCGCGCGCCAGTCGACGGCGAGCAGGTCGCGGCCCAGGCGGCCGGAGCTCCGCAGCACCTCCGCCAGGCCGCGGTCCACGGGTCAGCCCTCGACCACGGCACGCACCGTCGGGTGCGTGCGCAGCACCCGGTCCAGCCCGGTGAGCTCCAGGATGCGCGCGACCGGCGGCTGGGGGCCCGCGATCGCGAGCGAGCCACCGAGGCCCCTCGCCCGCCGGTGAGCCGCCACCAGTGCTCCCAGCGCGGAGGAGTCGATGAAGGAGACGCCGGACAGGTCGACCGCGACCTGGACCGCGCCCTCCACCATGAGGTCCTGCAGGGCCGTGCGGAAGGCCCCCACCGTCGCGAGGTCGATCTCGCCCCGGGCCTGCACCACGGCCCAGTCGCCCTCCCGGCTCACCGACAGCGTGAGCTGGTCACCGGTCGACGGGACCGGGAGGTCGTGGGGGGGCATGGAGGTCATCGATCCTCGGCGTCGGCTGGCACGGCCCGCGCCGCGCGTGTCCGGCACATTCTCTCCGCAGACCCCCGGGTCTCGCGGCCCCTTCGCCGATGTCAGCCGAAGTCAGGCCTTAAGGGTGAACGCGGATGACCTGCAGACACGACGACGGCGGCCTCGAGGCTCCCCAGATGCGGGAGCGCCGCCGCCACGAGGCCGCCGGTCGCCGACCTCGTTCCCCGATCGGCGGCGGGCCATGCGTCGACCTCACCGGATTTCTGGTCGGCCGGCTCCGTGGCCCAACTGGCGGGACGTGTGCGACAGGCGCCCCCGACAGGATTCGAACCTGTGACCGGCGGATTAGGCCAAGCCAGGATCATGCGATGTCACGGCGAGCCACCGCGCATCGGCTAAGCCCCGCCGTTCGGGGCCGGATGTGGCATGCGGCGACTCACTGGAAGTCATGTCGGCTCAGGGCGTTTTAGGTGCAAAGTGGGGACCAAAGTGGGTCGCTGACCATGAGGCCCGAGGACTCGGCGTGCCGGTGCCGGTGCCGGTGCAGAGCCGGGCGTGCGCCATTTGGTAGGCGCAGGTTTCTGCCACAATCCAGGGGATGGGACGCCGACGGAGGACGAGAACGAAGTCCCCAGCGTCCAACCTTGCCGCTCGCTTCGCTCGCCTTCGCAGCATGCGTCTACGTGTCTCGGTCGAGTTTGCCCCGCCTGCCGTGGGCCACGCGGACGGCCCGTCATTCCCGCAAAGTCCCGACGACGTTTCTGGATGCGAGCCGCTACCAACGCCTGGAGATGACAACGCGCCCACGCCGTTCGATGCCCAGCGGGTGAGCCTCCCGACGACGTTTTCCTCGGCGCCTCGAACGCACCGCAACGCGCGCGTCCTTGCCCGCAAGCAAGCGCGACTATTCGAGCCGCACGTCGCGCCGATCAACGAACTGGTCGACCGCATCCGCGCCGAGCGTGGCTCGCATGTGCCGTACGTCGACCCTGACTCCGGAGGTGCGGCTGCGCGGGCGCTCTTCGTGCTCGAGTCGCCTGCCGGTCCGGCAGCCCTCGGCTCGGGCATGCTCTCCGTTGACAACGACGACGCTACGGCTGCGAACTTGTGGGAGGCGTACCGATCGTCCGGTCTACCGCGCAGTGTCGGCCTCCATTGGAACGCCGTTCCTTGGTACGTCGGCGACGGGACACGGGAGCGGAACGTAACCCGTAAGCAAGTCGCGCTCGGTCACAGTTACTTACGGCAGTTGTTGGAGACGGCACCTTTTATCGAGGTGGTGGTCGCGATGGGGCGTCCCGCACAGTCCTCGCTACGTCTGCTGGATGCAGAACTGGCGGAACGTGGCATCGGGATCATCGAGTGCATCCATCCCAGCCCGCGCAACAACTCGCGCGGTGGCCCAGCACAAGTGGCCGCTGCTTTCGGCAGAGTGGTGGACCATCTTCGACTTGGCGACTGACCGGATGCTTGGCCCTGTCGGGACCGTCCGGTCATAGGTGCCCTGCAATCTCGCTCTTGTCTCCCTCGAAGTCTCGTCCGAAGTAGACGCGGGCCGTCATGGCCGGGTCTGCGTGGCCCAACTGGTCGGCAATGCGGACGATGGGGACGCCCGCCTCGTGCAGCAGCGTCTCACTGCGAACGACGGCGCGTAATAGGCGCCAGCAATGCTGGCTGGCCCCTAAGCGGCGGCTCACGCCGCCTAGGGGCTGGTCACTCCTCTTGGTCGACGTGCTCCGGGCTCTCAGGGCTTGAGGCCCGTGCAGCAGCACCGACCACCAAGCCGGACGGGTACGGGTTCCCCTTCCCCTCATGCCTGTCCGGCTCACGGTTCCCGTCACGCCTACCCGTGACGGGTCCGCCGCAGGGCTCTCAGACTGAGTCTGCGGTAATCCATTGATCCCGCACGCCGGGATCATGCCGAGGGATTGAGTACCCCTCGGAACCTCATACGAGATGGCTAGTCGGCTATCTAACGGACTGCGGCGTCCGCCCTATCGGATGCCGGGTCGACTACCCACTTCGGAGGCATCCACGGCTTGCCCAATGCTGGGTGAGCCGCTTTTTCTGCGTTCCGGGGGTGCCCACTCGCCCAGGGTCCGACCAATCAATCTGCGTGAGACAATATTCATCTCTAATCGCCGAACTCGCGGTGGAGGGTCGCGAGCACGTCACCGAAAGTTTCCCGGATACGGCCTTGATCGAAGCGGACCTGCTGAATTCCGTACAGGTTCGAGAACTCGGTCACTCCGTTCTCTAGAAGAACTATGGCGCGGTCGAAACCTAGCGCTCCTTGGAACAGTCCTGTCTCGTGGACGACGTTCTGTCGGGCGCGGATGCTCCCGTCTGGACCGTCGTCTTCGCCGGTCAGCACGAGGACGGCGAAACTGGCCTTGCGTGTCATGCTGGAAAGTACATCGCGGATGTGGTGGCCGGCGCGAGCCCCAGTCTCGTATGCTTCCACCTTATAGCCGTGATGATCGACTAGGTGATCTTTCAAATCGCGCCAAGCGGGCGAGCGTCCGTGGCCGATGAAGACGGTCGGCCGGGACTTCGGTGGCGCAGGCGGCTGGGGCATCGAATCGGCTGCCGCATTGAATCTCTCCAGAACTTCCTCGATTTCTGATCGGGAAGCAGCCGAGTAAGTTACATCCGTGACTGGTCCGACGTCATATGTGTCGTAGTCGACGGCGAGATCTCTCTTGAAGCCCGCATTCAATCTAAGAACCGAAAAGGTATGCTCAAGGCGGTAGTCCGCTAGCCATTCTTCGAGGTTTGTGTGATAAATCTGGCGGTGACCGAACTTTACGGAGAACGTTTCGTCGACATAGTCGTAATCCTCGTGGTCCGCTCCCAGTTCTGCTTTCGTTCGCTCGATCGTCTCGCGGCACAGATCTGCGATCAAGGTTGCCGGGAACTTCACGCGATACCGTTGTCTGATTTTCACGGCGGTGTTCTACAAATCCTTCTATGCGGGCGGACGTTGGTTCTTAACAGAGGTCCGTCACGCCAAATTCAAGGTGGCTGCAACGTGCTGCGACAGGAACCCGCAGTTGTCACATCCGATCGCCACGATTGGGACCATGTTGGCGCCAATCTGAACATTCTGCAGGTCGCTGCTAATGCTGTGCGCGAAGTACCCGTCGAGGGTTGACCACGAGTTATGAGCGCACATGGGGCAAGTTGCCTTGACTCCCTTGGCGCGAAGTGCTGCGACGAGTTGTTCCTTGTCGAGTGCCATGCTGGCTCCTCACGTTGGCGGCGGGTGGTGCGGCTCACGCTAGACCCATGGAACGGATATGTCGCGGCTACGCTCGGTGGCCAGGTCGCGCGACTGATGGGCGCAGTAGTACCGGCCCTAGAGAGAGCGGCGCTGGTGCATGAGTGAAGGTGCGGCTCGCCCCGCCGATGCGGGTGACTCGTGAATCGCCGGGCACTTGCGCCATCGGGACGCGGATGAACTGAGAGCGGGAGGCCAGGACCGGCGCAGTTCAAAGTGGGGATCAAAGTGGGGGCCGCCGCCCATGGTGGTCGGCACATTGCTGATGCGCCCCAGTCGCACGTGCATTCTGGCGCCCCCGACAGGATTCGAACCTGTGACCGGCGGATTAGAAGGCCGCTGCTCTATCCAGCTGAGCTACGGAGGCTCGGGCGGCGCCAGCCTACTTCCCGGGCCGGCGGTACCGGCTCAGCGCCACTCGATGCTGGCGAGCACCGACTCGATGACCGCCCGTCGTTCGCTGGGGTCCATGCCGGGGAGGTCGAAGTCCACGTGGAAGGCCAGGTCGCCGGCCCTCGCCCCGTACTCGTCCACGCGGGCACCGTGCTGCGCGCGGCCGCTGAGGTGGTACATCCGCTGGCCGTTGACCGTCACCGGGGGGTGGACCTTCACCTCGCCCTCGCCGTTCCACAGCCGGACGGCCACGTCCCTCAACCACTCCGTGGTCGCGTGGTCGGCGGCCGCCAGGAAGCCGACGCTGATGTCACCGCGGCGGCCGCCGGGCTCGCTGGCGAGGCGTACGAAGTGCGAGATCGGCTCGGCGACGATCCATCCGCTCGGCACTCGGAGGCGGAACGACGCACCCTGGATCACCGGCCCGGTGGCGGGCTCCACACCTGCGAACGGGTCCGCGGAGGCCGATGCGCTGGGCGCTGCTGGGGAGGACGAGTCCGCGGGCCCGCTCGGCGTCGACGGCGAGGTGGATCCAGAGGAGGAGGTCGCCGCCGTCGTCGTCGCGGTCCGGACCGCGCCGTCGTCCGTGTCGCTGCAACCGGCGAGGCCGAGGAGCACGCCCAGCGTGGCAGTGGCGAGGACGGTACGACGGCGATCCGGTCGACTGGGCACGTGCGGCTCCCGACGGGTGGCGAGGTCGGACGGCGTCACCCTAGGCTCCGCGCGTGCGCCCGTCACGCCGGGAACCACGGCCGGCCCGGTCGTGCGGTTTGGGCGCCGTCGGTCGGGGGTAGGCCGTACCCCGGTCGGGATCCCGCGGCTCGGAGGAGACGAGATGAGCGACGGCAGCGCAGGTGGTGGCGCCGGACCGGCCGAGGTGGTGGTCGACCCGGAGGCCGTCCATGACGTCCTCAGCGTGCTCGACGACTGCATCGACCGGGTCGACCCCCAACAGGTCCAGCAGATCCCCTCGACCGCCTTCGGCTCGACCGCCGCCGCCGTGGAGCTGGGTGAGCACACGGCGCTCGCCCGGGAGGCCGTGGTCGAGTCCCTGACGCGGATCCGGACCGGCCTGGGGATCTACCGCGAGAACGTCCACGCCCACCAGCGGGACGTCACCGGCGCCGACGAGGCCGCCGTCAGCGGGGTCCTGCCGCTGACGATCGCTCTGGAGTCGATCAGCCGGCCGATCTCCCAGCAGGCGGGAGGGACCGGCGGTGCCTGAGAAGGGCCCGGAGCAGCTCCGGCTCGAGCAGACGCTGTCGGTCGCCCGTCGTGACCTGGTCACCGCCGGGGCAGGTGCCTGGGTCCAGGCGGCGGGCACGCTCGGTGACGTCGCCAGGCGTCTCGCAGGAGAGGCGCAGCCTCGGGCGCAGGCCGGCCTCGGCGGTCGCACGGGGCCCGCGGTGGCCCGTGCCTTCGACGCCTCGTCCACCTCGCTGAGCGACAAGGGCGTGCGTCTCACGGAGGCGGAGCAGGCGCTGGAGTCAGCCGCCGCCGCCATCGGGCGCGCCGAAGCGGCCCAGGCTCGTCTGAGGGCCCTGGTGATGCCGACGGCACCGACGCGCTCTCCGGGGCCGGCGCAGCCCGATGAGGCTGAGGCCCAGGCCCGCTACGACACCGCCGTGTCGCAGTTCTGGCGCGACTACGCGGAGAACGAACGGATCGCCCGCGACGCCAACCACGACCTCGACGACACCTTCCGCGCCGCCACGGCCGTGATGAAGCGGATCCACGGCCGGCCCGACCCGGTCCCCGAGCCGACCGCCCACCGTGGGTCCCCGGCCGGCTCCCCGGCAGCGCGGACCCCGGTCGCCCCTGGTTCCGCTGCCGGTACGCCGGCCGGCGCAGACCCAGGGCGTCCCGCGGTGGCGCCGCCGGGCCCCGCAGGCGTGGCCGGCCCCGACACGTCGCCCCTGCCGGCCGGTGGGCCGGCGCCGGT
>NZ_JBNCOG010000060.1:0-10025 GCF_051280745.1 Nocardioides ureilyticus
GGCGCCGCGCTCGGCGCGCGCCAGGGCGCGGCGTACCTGCTGGGGGGTGGGACGGGGGTGCTCTCTCTCGGCGTCCATCGTGGTCAGGCTATCCGGGACCAGCAGGTCGGTGCTGGGCAGAGGGCCCCGACCGCCGTGCCCCCTCCCCAGCACTCGAGCTGTTGCCGTGCCGTCGGGTCAGATCCCGAGGCTGCGACCGATGATCTCCTTCTGGATCTCGGTCGTGCCGCCGTAGATGGTCTGGATCCGGCTGTCGAGGTAGGCCTTGGAGATCGGGTACTCGGTCATGTAGCCGTAGCCGCCGTGGAGCTGCACGCCCTGGTCGACCAGCTTCTTCTGCAGCTCGGTGGTCCACCACTTCGCCATCGACGCCAGCGAGGTGTCGACCTGGCCGGCATTGAGCTTGGTGATGCAGTCGTTGACGAAGAGCCGGGCGATGTGGACCTCGGTGGCCATCTCGGCGAGCAGGAACCGGTTGTGCTGGAACTTGCCGATCGGCTTGCCGAACGCCTCGCGCTCCTTGGCGTAGGAGAGGCACAGGTCGAGCACGTGCTCGCAGGCGGCGACGGCGATCGCAGCGATCGAGACCCGCTCCTGCGGCAGGTTCATCATCAGGGAGATGAACCCGGAGCCCTCCTCCCCGAGCAGGTTCTCCTTCGGCACCGCCACGTTGTCGAAGAAGAGCTCGGCGGTGTCCTGGGCCTTGAGGCCCATCTTGTCGAGGTTGCGCCCACGCTCGAAGCCCTCCATCCCGCGCTCCACCACGAGCAGGCTGATGCCCTGGTGGCCGGCGTCGGCGTCGGTGCGGGCGACCACGATGACGACGTCGCTCATGATGCCGTTGCTGATGAAGGTCTTCGAGCCGTTGAGGACGTAGTGGTCGCCCTTGTCCACGGCGGTGGTGCGGATGCCCTGCAGGTCCGACCCGGCGCCCGGCTCGGTCATCGCGATCGCGGAGATCAGCTCACCGCTGACCAGCCCGGGCAGCCAGCGCTGCTTCTGCTCCTCGGTGCCGAGCTGGCTGATGTAGGGGACGATGATGTCGGTGTGGACGGGGAAGCCCAGTCCACTCGCCCCGACCTTCGAGATCTCCTCGGCGACGACCGCGTTGTACCGGAAGTCCTTGATCCCGGGGCCGCCGTACTCCTCGTCGACGTCGAAGCAGAGCAGGCCCTGCTCGCCGGCGCGGGTCCAGACCTCGCGGCTGACCTGGCCGTCCTTCTCCCACTGGTCGTGGTGGGGGACGACCTCCTTCTCGAGGAAGGAGCGCACGGTGGCCCGGAAGTCCTCGTGCTCCTGCTCGTAGATCGACGGCCGCTCCGGCATGGTTCCTCCGAATGTCGTGGTGGTGAGGGTGAGGACCACCGCCCGCGGCGGTTGTCAGTGCAACTGTGACAGCACAACTGTCATCGGGCAAGGTAGGGTTCACCTCGTGACCCTCACTGTCGACGAGCTCGCGGGGGCCGTCGGGCTGACGGTCCGCACCACGCGCTACTACGCCAGCCTCGGCCTCCTGCCGCCGCCCGAGCGTCGAGGACGCGTCGCCTACTACGGCGACGAGCACCGCGCCCGCCTCGAGCTGGTCCGTGCGCTGCAGGACCACGGGTTCACGCTGCAGGCGATCGAGCGGGTGCTCGCCAACGTCCCGGCCGACGCCTCGGTGGAGGAGCTCGCGCTGCAGCGGGCGATGCTCACGTCCTGGTCCTCCCAGCCGCAGGAACGGCTGACGAAGCGTCAGCTGGAGGCCAAGGTCGGACGGCCGCTCTCCGAGCGGGACCTCACGCTGCTGGTCACGCTGGGCTCGCTCGAGCGCGACGGGTCCACGTACGTCGCCCTGCCGAACCTGAGCGTCGGCGTGGAGCTGCTCGACGTCGACATCCCGCCCGGCAGCATGGAAGCCGCCAGCGACGCGATCCGGCGGCACATGGAGGCGCTCGCCGAGGAGCTGACCGGGATCCTGCGCGAGCAGGTGCTGCGCCCCTACCGGCGTGAGGCGCATTCCCCCGAGGACGCCGAGCGCCTCGAGCAGACCGTCTCCCGGCTGCGACGGCTCACGCTGGAGGCGGTCGTGACCGGCTTCCAGCGCGCCGCCAACGCGGTCATCATTCGCTCGCTCGGGCGGGACTGAGCGGCTGTCCGCTCAGCGCCGGGTCAGGAGACCCACTCCTTGACCTGAGCGATGGTGGCGGCCGGGTCGGCGCTCGCCGGGGTGAGCTGGAGGTTCGTGACGCCGGCCTCGGCGAAGGCGGCGATCCGCTCCTTGACGTAGGACTCCGGCCCGACGAGGTTGCCGGCCTCGAGCCACTCCAGCGGCACGAGCGCCTCCGCCTCCTTCTTCTTGCCGTCGAGGTAGAGGTCCTGGATCTGCTTGGCCTCCTTCTCGTAGCCGTACTGGCACGCGAGCTCGTTGTAGAAGTTCTTCCCGCGGGCGCCCATGCCGCCGACGTAGAGGGCGTACATCGGCCGGGCGAAGTCGAGCAGGGCCTTGGTGTCCTCGCCCTCCCCGATCGCCACCATGCCGCCGGCGGCGACCTGCAGCGGCGCCAGGTCGGCCGAGCGCTTGGCGGTGCCCTTGTCGAGGGCCTCGCCCCAGACCGCGCGCGCCTTCTCCGGCAGGAAGAGGAAGGGGAGCCACCCGTCGGCGACCTCGGCGGTCATCGCGACGTTGGCGTCACCGAGCGCGGCCACCCACAGCGGCACGGAGGGTCGCTCAGGCCGGGTGAGGAGCTTGAGGGGCTTGCCCAGCCCCAGGCCCTGGTCGGAGGGGAGGGGCAGGGTGAAGATCTTGCCCTGGTGGTCCAGCGGCTCCCGGCGCAGGCCCTGGCGCAGGATCGTGATGACCTCGCGGGTGCGGCCCAGCGGCTTGTCGTACGGCAGGCCGTGGAAGCCCTCGATGACCTGCGGGCCCGACGCGCCGAGCCCGATGACCGCTCGGCCGCCCGAGACGTTGTCGAGGCCGGCGGCGGTCTGCAGCAGCGCGCCGGGGGTGCGCGAGAAGACGTTGAGGATCGCGGCGCCGATCTCGAGGGTCTCGGTCTTCGCGGCCAGGTAGCCCATGAGGGTGGGGGAGTCGAAGCCGTAGGCCTCCGCCACCCAGACGGTGTCCAGGCCGGCCTTCTCGAGCGCGGCGACCTGGTCGGCAGCCTGGCGGGGGTTCCCGTCGTACATCAGCGGCATGGAGAGCTTCATGGGGTCACCATGACACCGCCACTGTCACGGTCACAACCCCGGCCGGGGTGGGGGACGTCACGGAGCGTCGAGCATGCCGAGCGTCCGGCCCAGTGCCCCGGCCAGCGAGGCGGCGTACTCGGTCGTGAGGTGGTCGGTGTCGCGGTAGGTCAGCGTGCCGCCGACCACCACCGGGCACAGACCCTGGTAGCACAGCCACGGGGTCGGGTCGACGACCTCCACCTCGGCCAGCCGGGCCGACGTGACCGCGACGTCGGCGAGCCGACGGGAGCGCTCCAGCGGCTCGAAGCTGCAGTCGCCCAGGTCCGGTGAGCCGGTGGTGAGGCAGGTCGCCGGGTCGTAGGAGGACTTCGGGACGTCGCGCAGCAGCACCACCCGCTCGGCCGCGTCCTGCAGGTCGGCGAAGAGGTCGTCGTAGCCGTCGGCGAGCAGCGGCACCACCCGGTCGAGCGCCTCGTACCGGGTGTCGCCGTCGTAGACGCCGTTCACCGGCGGCGACGAGGTCACGACCACCAGGTCCGGCTGGAGCATCTCGACCTGCGCCCCGGCCCACTCCTGGAACCGGCCGCACTCGGTGAACGGCCGGTCCTCGCGCACCGGGGCGACGACCACGTGCGCGGCCGTGCACTGCGACATCACGAGGTAGTAGGCGCGCCAGCCGCCGACCTCGCTGATCCGGTCGAACGCCGGGATCCACGCGCGCGCGTGGGAGTCGCCGATCACGACCACGGTCCGCTCGGCGTCGGTGTCGCCACGCGGGCAGAGCCGCCGCACCCCCGTCGCGTAATCGCACGCCCCGACGTCCGCGATCGAGTCGCGCAGGTCCAGCAGGTCGGGAGACAGGTCGCTCGGCACCGCCTTCCGGTCCCGTGCGGCGTCGACCGACGCGCGCACGAGCGCCACGGTGCCCTCGGGGTGCGCGAGCACGTCCTCGTCGACGCCTGCGGTGATCGCCGGGCCGTCGCCGCCGTCGGCGCGCTCGCCGGTCCACCACCAGGCGGCGGCGCAGGTGGTGGCGACGACCGCGAGGCTGGCCGGGTAGAGCACCAGGGCGCGCCGGACCCGCAGCGCGAGCGCCGGCCGGCCGTCCCGGAAGGGCAGCTCGACGGCGTGGTAGGTGACCCCGGAGAGCACGAAGGTCACCAGCACGGCGACGGCGGTCTCGGCCGCGGTCAACGAGCGGCCCAGCAGCCCCGCGGTGAGGACCAGGGCCGGCCAGTGCCAGAGGTAGAGGGAGTAGGACCAGTCGCCGACGACGCGCACGGGCCGCAGGGCCAGCAGGTGGTCGGTCATCGGCCGGGCGGCGCCTCCGCCGGCGAGGAGGACCAGCGCGCAGCCGAGCACGGGGAGCGTGGCCGCGTACCCGGGGAACGGTGTGGCCTCGGTGAGCACGACGCAGGCGGTGACGATCATCGCCAGGCCGACCACCGCGAGCAGGGTGGCCGGCCACCGCCCCATCCGGCGCACGGCCGCTGCGGGCACCAGCGCGACCAGGGCGCCGACCGCGAGCTCCCAGGCCCGCGTCAGCGTGGAGAAGTACGCCGCAGCCGGGGCGTCCGCGCTGTGCACGACCGACCAGGTGAACGAGGCCGCCGCCACCGCGACGAGCACCGAGACCAGGACGCCGCGGGGCACCGATCCCTGTCGGCTGCGCCGCCCCCGGCGCCCGAGGCGGGCCAGCCCCACGCAGGCCAGCAGCAGCAGCGGCCACACGAGGTAGAACTGCTCCTCGACCGCGAGCGACCAGTAGTGCTGGAGCGGTGAGACGGCGAGGTCGGAGGCGAAGTAGTCGACGTCCTGGCGGGCGAAGTGGAGGTTGGCCGCGAAGAGCGCAGCCCAGGCGGCGTCCTCGGCGACCTGCCGCGCGTCGATGAGGCTGTACCAGGAGAGAGCGACCGCCACGGTGACGGCCGTGACGAACGTGGCCGCCGGCAGGATGCGACGGGCCCGCCGCGACCAGAACCCGGCGAGCGAGACGGAGCCGCGGGTCGCGACCTCGCGCAGCAGCAGGCCGGTGATCAGGTAGCCGGAGATGACGAAGAAGACGTCGACGCCGACGTACCCGCCGGGCAGCCAGACCACGCCCGCGTGGCTGGCGATGACGACGAGGACGGCGACGGCGCGCAAGCCCTGGACGTCGCCGCGCAGTGACTTCCCCATGGTGTCCTGCCCTCGTCGTGTCTCGGCCGGCAGGTTATCAACCCGCCCGCCGTACCAACTGGTGGGCGAGTGCTCGCGCTACGGGCGCGGCTGGCACGATCGGCCCGGTCCCCGACGAGCCGGGGGAGTCGACCAAGAGGAGCGCGACCGTGACGACGTACCGCATCGCCGTGATCGGCGGGACCGGCCCGCAGGGCAAGGGACTGGGCTACCGGTTCGCCCGCGGCGGCCACACCGTCGTGCTGGGGTCACGGGCTGCCGAGAAGGCCGAGGCCACGGCCGCGGAGGTGACCGAGCGGCTCGCCGGCCTCGACGGCGCGGGCACGGTGACCGGCGCCTCGAACGCCGACGCCTGTGGCCAGGCCGACCTCGTGCTGCTCGCGGTGCCCTACGACGGCCACGACGAGCTGGTGGCCTCGCTCCCGCTCGCCGGCAAGGTCGTCATCTCCTGCGTCAACCCGCTCGCCTTCGACAAGCGCGGCGCCCACGGCCAGGTCATCGACGGCGGCGAGGGCTCCGCGGCGGAGTCCGCCCAGCGGTTGCAGCCGGAGGCGGTCGTCGTCGGTGCCTTCCACCACGTCTCCGCGGTCACCCTGTGGGGAGAGGCCGACTACCTCGACGGCGAGGACGTGCTGGTGGTCGGTGACCAGGTGGAGGCCAAGGAGCAGGTCATGGAGCTGGCCACCTCGGTGACCAGCCGGCCCGGGATCGACGCCGGGAAGCTCCGTTTGGCCCGCCAGCTCGAGCCGCTCACCGCCGTCCTCATCTCCATCAACCGCAAGTACAAGACCCACTCGGGCATCCGGATCCACGGGGTCTGAGCCCCGCCGCTCAGCCGTCCGCCAGACCGCACGACGCCACGGCGAAGGCGATGGCCGCCGCGGCGCCCCGCGGCGCCATGCGCACGACGAGCTCGCCGTCCTCCGGTTCCTCCCCGGCCGGGTCCACCCGGACCCGGACCCGGAAGGCCGTCGCGCCACCGGACTCGAGGAAGGCGTGGGCGTCGCACCGGGTCGGCTGGACGGGCAGCTCCAGACGGACCGCGGGGCCGTCGCTGCGCAGGAGCTTGCCGGGTGACCAGGCCGACGTGCCGTCGGCGGGGGAGAGGACCGGCGTGCCGCCCACGGTCCGCACGAGCAGCCGCCCGCCGGGGACGCCGCTCGGGGTGACGACGAGCGTCAGGGTGGCGGTGTCGCCGGGTGCCACCGGGCGGTCGGCCGGTGCGACGACCCGGTCGTCCCACCGCAGCGTCGCCACCTCGGCCACCGTCTGCTGCAGGCAGCGCCGGCGCACCCACTGGCCGACCACGTCCACCGGGTCGTCGACCGGGACCGTGGTGCGCGCGTCCCCGTGCTCCACCACCAGCGTGGGGCGGGCGGGCCGTGCCCCGCAGCGCGGCCGTGCGGGGAGCGCGAGGGGGTAGCCGCGTTCGGAGCCGGCCGGGACGGGCCGGAGCCGTTCCGCCTCGATCGGCGCGCGAAGCCGGCCGTCGCGGTAGGTCAGCCGGGTGGGCACCACCTCTGTGCGGGTGTCGTTGCCGACCCAGACCTGGAACCGGTCGAGGGCGGCGTCGCGCGAGGACTGCCGCAGGTCGGCGAGGAGGCGCCCCGACGGCGGCTCGACTGGCGGCGCGGGCGCGGCGGTCAGCGCCCTGGTCGACGGCGGGGGGACGGCCCCCTCCGCGCCGCCCGGCTCCGCGGAGCAGCCCGCAGCGGCCAGGGCGAGGCCGAGCACGGCCGCGGCTGCCGGCCGCCGGGACCGGCCGGACGGACCGTCAAGGGGTGACATCGGCCCGGTGGGGCACGACCACGAGCAGCACCACCGCGACGACCGCCACCGCCGCCGCTGCCACGAAGGCGGCGACCAGCCCCACCACGATGTCGAAGAGGAAGAACGTGAGCAGCACCAGCAGGACGCCGATGCCCAGCAGCACGCCGCGCATCGCGCGCTGGGCGGTGTCGAGGAGCCGCTCCTTGATGTGCTGGCCGGTGATCTTGCGGTGCACGGCGATCGGGGTGGTCGTGAGCGCGGTGGTGAGCAGCGCGATCATCACGAGCACCAGGTAGAGCACGTGCTGGCGCTCCTCGAGGCGGTCCCAGAAGACGCTCGTGAACGGCAGGGTCAGCAAGAAGCCGGCGAGCAGCTGGGTGCCGGTCTGCATGACCCGCATCTCCTGCAGCACGTCGTTGTACTTGCGGTCGAGACGCTCCTCCTCGGTCTCGTTGCGTCCCTCGGTCATCGGGCCATTGTGGCGCTCAGCCGGCCAGGCCGTCGACGACCTCCGCGCCCGGGAGCGTCGCCAGGTCGCGGCCCGGGAGCAGCAGCTTGGAACGGCGTACGCCCGAGCCGACGACGGCGACCTCCACGTCGACCACCCGGGCGTCGAGGAGCAGCCGCCAACCGGCGGGCAGCCCGACCGGCGTGATGCCGCCGTGCTCCATCCCGGACTCCGCCACCGCCCGGTCCATCGGCAGGAACGACGCCTTGCGCACGTCGAGCAGGCGCTTGACGCGGTTGTTCACGTCCGCCCGGGTGTCGGCGCGGACCAGGCAGGCGGCCACCCGTTCCTCCCCGTCACGGCGACCGGCGACGAGGACGCAGTTCACCGACGCCGTGAGCGGCAGGCCGTAGGCGTCGGTCATCGCCGCGGTGTCCGCGAGGGCCGGGTCGATCTCGACCACCGCCACGTCGCTCGCGCGCGGCCACCCGGCCAGCGCGGTCGCCACCGGTGCGGCCAGCAGGTCGGGGCGGTCGGAGGCAGGCAGGGACTGCAGCGTCCCGAGCGTCGGGAGAGCCATGTCGCCATCCTGACACCGGGGGTTCACGTGTCTCCCGCCGCCTCGTCACTGGCGGCGCGCAGCCTGCAGGTGTGATGACGACCGCACTCACCGGGGCGCCCCTCGTGATCGGCCACCGCGGCGCCTCGGGCCACCGTCCCGAGCACACCCTGGCCTCCTACCGCCTCGCGGCACGCATGGGCGCCGACTTCATCGAGCCGGACCTGGTCTCGACCCGCGACGGCGTCCTCGTCGCGCGCCACGAGAACGACATCTCCGCGACGACCGACGTCGAGCGCCGCCCGGAGTTCGCCGACCGGCTCACCACCAAGGTGGTGGACGGCCGGGAGGTGACCGGGTGGTTCACCGAGGACTTCACGCTCGCCGAGCTGCGCACGCTGCGGGCCGTCGAGCGGATGCCCGGCCTGCGGCCCGAGAACACCCGCTACGACGGGCTGTGGGCCGTGCCGACGCTGGACGAGATCTGCGCGCTGGTGCACCACGAGTCGCGCCGGGCGGGCCGACGGATCGGCATCTACCCCGAGACCAAGCACCCGTCGTACTTCGCCTCCATCGGGCTGCCGCTCGAGGGCACCCTGCTCGAGGTGCTCGCCCGCCACCGGCTCGACACCCCGGGGCGGGCGCTGGTGCAGTCCTTCGAGCCCGACCGCCTGCGCGACCTGGCCCACCGGACCGAGCTGCCGCTGGTGCAGCTGGTGCCGGCGGGGACCGTGGTCGACATCGCGCGGGTCGCGGAGTACGCCGCCGTGCTGGGCGTCCACAAGAGCCTGGTCGAGCAGGACCCCGGCCTGGTGGCCGCCGCCCACGAGGCCGGTCTGGCGGTGCATGCCTGGACCCTGCGGGCCGAGCACGTCGCCGACCCCGCGGGCGAGGTGCGCTCGCTCCTCGACGCGGGGGTCGACGGGCTCTTCACCGACCAGCCGGACGTCACGCTCCAGGCTCGGGCGGAGTGGTGGCAGAGCCGCGAGCGCGCGGTCTGAGGGTCGTCGCCAGCAGCCCGGCCACGCCGGCCAGCACCCACGGCAGGGGCAGCAGCCACCGCACCTCCTCGCCCGCCACCACGTCGCCCTCGACGAGCGCCCACACCGCGACGATCCCGAGGAGCGCCAGCCCCATCACCAGGTGCGCCACGTTGACGGGGTGCCGCCCGTCCGCCCAGATGTCCCGGTTCACCGGTTGCTCCCTTCCTCGGTCGTGATCTCGATGTCCCCGACGCCGAGCCGGACCTCGAGCAGGAGGGTCGGGGCGCCGCCGCCACCGTCGTGCGCCGCCTCCGTCTCCACCCCCAGGCCGTCGCGCCGGTCCTCGAAGGTCGCCGTTCCGCCGACGCCCACCTCGGACCGGGCGACGACGTCGAGCCCGTCGTCCGGGACGACGACCTCCAGCTCGCCGACGCCGCCCTCGACCGTCACGACCCGGTCGTCGAGCCGCTCGAGGTCCGTGAGCCGGGTCAGGTCCAGCACCAGCCGGCCGGCGCCCATGCGGTACGTCGGTCGCAGGTCGTCGGCGACGGTCGGTTGCTCGGTGCGGCTGGAGCCCTCGACCTCGGTCGCTGCGCTGGTGGCCACCATGGCGAGGGTCGCCAACAGGCCGACGGCGACGAGGCCACCGGGTCGGCCCCAGACCGACCCCAGCAGGAGCATGGCGCCGCACACGGTGGCGACCAGGGCCGGGTACGCCGCGTCGGCGACCGGCACGCCGCCGGTCTCGAGGAGGCCGAGCACGCCGATGCCGAGAGCGGCCAGCGCCATGGTGAACCAGAACAGCCGCGGACCCCGGCGGCGCGGGTCGGGCGGGGTCGTCGGCCGGGTCGTCGGCGGGGTCGTCGGCGGGGTCGTCGGCCAGGTCACCGGCGCGGGCGCCGGCGCGGGCGCCGGC
>NZ_JBNCOG010000061.1:0-9622 GCF_051280745.1 Nocardioides ureilyticus
AGTACTCCCGCTTCGCCGAGGAGGGCGACGAGCCGTACTACCCGGTCAACACCGCGGCCGACCGGGAGAAGCTGCTCCGCTACCGGGAGCTGGCCAAGAAGGAGCCGCTGGTCCTCTTCGGCGGACGGCTCGGGACCTACAAGTACCTCGACATGCACATGGCCATCGGCTCGGCACTGTCGATGTTCGAGAACAAGCTGCGTCCGCACTTCGCCGAGGGCGCGGCGCTCACCAGCGGAGGAGTGGACGAATGAGCACGCGTCTCCTGCAGCGCCAGGTCCTGCCGCTCGACCGCGACTCCGACGTCCTGGCGCTCTACGTCGACCCCGAGGACGCCAAGCTCGACGCCGACAAGTACGAGGTCGGCGGCAACCGCGCGGCGAAGGCGCTCAACAACGCGGCCATCCGCCAGTCGACCTCGACGGGACGCACGATCCACCCCGACCAGATCGAGTCCCGCACCAGCCTGCGGGTGAAGTCGGGTGAGCGGCTCTCGTTCGGCACCTACTTCAACGCGTTCCCGGCCAGCTACTGGCGCCGGTGGACGGTCGTCACCGCGGTGACCCTCACCGTCACGGTCCGCGGCAGCGGCGCGACGGTGATCGTCTACAAGTCCATGGCGCGGGGCAACTCCCAGCGCGTCGACGCGGCGGAGACCACGGACTCGGGCACCAGCACCTTCAGCTTCGACCTGACGCTCAAGCCGTTCGTCGACGGCGGCTGGTACTGGTACGACGTCGTGGCCGGCGACGAGGACGTCGTCGTCGAGTCCGCCGAGTGGACCGCGGAGGTCCCGGACGACCGGGTCCAGCACGGCACCGTCGACCTCGCGATCACCACGATGAACCGGCCCGACTTCTGCGCCGAGCTGCTGGCCCAGGTCGGGGAGGACGAGACGCTGCGGCCCTACCTCGACACCGTGATGGTGATGGAGCAGGGCACCGACAAGGTCACCGGCTCCGAGGTGTTCCCGCGGGCGCAGGAGGCGCTCGGGGGGCTGCTGCGGGTCATCGAGCAGGGCAACCTCGGCGGCTCGGGCGGGTACGCCCGGGGGCAGCTGGAGTCGGTGCGCAAGGGCACCGCGACGTACACGCTGATGATGGACGACGACGTCGTCTGCGAG
Organism: Nocardioides ureilyticus; assembly: GCF_051280745.1. NCBI lineage: Bacteria > Bacillati > Actinomycetota > Actinomycetes > Propionibacteriales > Nocardioidaceae > Nocardioides > Nocardioides ureilyticus. The sequence goes on from NZ_JBNCOG010000061.1 coordinate 1,124, forward strand.
CCCGAGGGCATCGTCCGTGCGGTCACCTTCGGCGACCTCGCGCGGCGACCCACGATCGTCGGCGGCCACATGTTCAACATCTACTCGCGCTCCCGGCTGCACAGCTTCGGCGAGATCGTCCAGCCCTGGCGGTTCTGGTGGCAGTCGGCGCCCGACACCCACACCGACTGGGACTTCGCGGGGCGCAACCTGCGCTCGAGCCGATGGCTGCACAAGCGGATCGACGTCGACTTCAACGGCTGGTTCATGTGCCTGGTGCCGCGGGTCGTCCTGGACGAGGTCGGTCTGTCGCTGCCGCTCTTCATCAAGTGGGACGACTCGGAGTTCGGCCTGCGGGCCAAGGCGGCGGGCTACCCGACGGTGACCTTCCCGGGGGCCGCGGTCTGGCACGTCCCGTGGACCGACAAGAACGACGCGCTCGACTGGCAGGCCTACTTCCACCACCGCAACCGGCTCGTCGCCGCGCTGCTGCACTCGCCCTACCCCAAGGGTGGCCGGATGATCCGGGAGAGCCTGAACCACCAGATCGCCCACCTGGTCTCCATGCAGTACTCCACCGCCGAGCTCCGCCTGCTCGCCATGGAGGACGTCCTCGCCGGCCCCCGCGGGCTGCACGCGATGCTGCCGACGCGGCTGCCGGAGGTCAACGCGCTGCGCAAGCAGTTCACCGACGCCCAGCTGCAGGCCGACCCCGAGGCCTTCCCGCCGGTGCGGCGGAGCAAGCCGCCGCGGAAGGGACGCGACACCTCCGAGATCCCCGGCCGGCTCTCGACCCTGGTCAGCGCCGGCGTCCAGCCGCTGCGGCAGCTGAAGAAGCCGCGGCCGCTGGCGGAGGAGCACCCCGAGGCCGAGATCCGGGCGATGGACGCCAAGTGGTACCGCCTGGGGACCCTCGACTCGGCGATCGTGTCGATGAACGACGGCACGTCCGCGGCGTTCTACCGACGGGACCCCGAGAAGTTCCGCGAGCTGGTGCGGCGCACGGTGGAGATCCACGAGCGCTACCGGCGCGAGTGGCCGCGCCTGGCCCGCGACTACCGCACGGCGCTCGACGAGATCACCTCCCCGGAGGCCTGGGAGCAGACCTTCGAGCCGTGGCTGGACCGGGAGCCCGCACCGACCGGCGCCGATGACTGAGGCCGGGCGGCAGCGCGTCGTCGACGCGCCGCTGGCGCCGCCCGCGCCGACCGCGGGACTGCTCGACGTCCTGCAGCGGCGCTACCTGCTCAAGCTGCTGGTGCAGCGGGAGATCAGCGCGCGCTACCAGGGCTCGTTCCTCGGGTTCGTCTGGTCCTACATCAACCCGCTGTCGCAGCTGTTCATCTACTGGTTCGTCTTCGGTGAGATCATCGGGCGCGGCAACGTCGAGAACTTCGCGGTGCACGTCTTCTGCGGCCTGATCGTGGTCCACTTCTTCACCGAGACCTTCAACGCCGGGACCCGCTCGATCGTGCGGAACAAGGCGCTGGTGCGGAAGATGGCGATGCCCAAGGAGATGTTCCCGGTCGCCTCGATGCTGGTCTCGCTCTACCACGTGGGGCCGCAGCTGGTGATCCTCAGCGTCGTCTGCCTGCTCACCGGCTGGGTGCCGGACCCGGTCGGCATGCTGGCGTTCCTGCTCGCGCTGGCGATCATCGCGGTGCTGGGCACCGCGCTCGCCCTGATGTTCAGCGCCGCCAACGTCTTCTTCCGCGACTTCTCCAGCGCGGTGACGATCCTGACGAACTTCGTCCGCTTCGGCGTGCCGATGATCTACCCCTACACGCTGGTCGACGAGCGGTTCGGCCGGTTCGCCGAGCTGTACCTGCTCAACCCCATCGCGGACGCGGTGCTGCTGGTGCAGCGGGCGTTCTGGGTCGGCACCACGGATAACGCGGAGGCGACCGCGGCCGAGCACATCCCCGCGGACCTCTTCCTCTACGGCGGGGGAGCGCTGCTCGGCTCGGTGGTCGTCCTCGCGCTGGCCCAGCTGCTCTTCACCCGGCTGGAGAACAAGATCCCGGAGCGGCTCTCGTGAGCCTCTCGACCGCCGCAGCCGGCGCGGCGTACTCGCCGGAGACCTCGATCGTCGTGCAGAACGTCAGCAAGGAGTTCACGCTGCGCTACCACCGCACCGCCAAGCAGGTGGCGGTGGCGATGGTCAAGGGCCGCGAGATCAGCGACACGTTCAAGGCGCTCGACGACGTCTCGTTCACCGTGGAGCAAGGTGAGTCGATCGGGCTGATGGGGCTCAACGGCTCGGGCAAGAGCACCCTGCTCAAGCTGGTGAACGGCGTGATGAAGCCCGACTCCGGCACGGTGCTCACCCGGGGGCGGATCGCCGGCCTCATCGCGACGGGTGCCGGCTTCCACCCGCAGCTCACCGGCCGGGAGAACGTCTACCTCAACGCCGCGATCCTCGGCATGACCGAGGCCGAGACCCGCCGGAAGTTCGACGACATCGTGGAGTTCGCCGACATAGGCCGATTCCTGGAGACACCGGTCGGCAACTACTCCTCCGGCATGTTCGCCCGGCTGGGCTTCGCCGTCGCGATCCACGTCGACTCCGACATCTTCCTCGCCGACGAGGTGCTCGCGGTGGGGGACAAGCCCTTCAAGCGCAAGTGCATGGAGAAGATGCAGGAGATCCGCGACTCCGGACGGACGCTCGTCTACGTCAGCCACGCCGCGGGCTCGGTGCGCAAGATGTGCGACCGGGTGATCGTCCTCGAGCAGGGCCGGGTCGGCTTCGACGGCCCCGTCGACGAGGGCATCCGCTACGTCAAGTACGACGACGCCGCCAACGACCGGCCCGAGGACCAGGAGGACGACGAGCTCGGCTCGGACGTCTGACCCCTCCTCGTCGAAGTGGGGCGCCTGCAGGGTCGAGGTGGGTCGGCGTGACGGCACGCCCCCCACGTCGACCCTGGAGGCGTGCCACGTCGACCCTGTACGCGCCCCACCTCGACGGCTGGGAGTGGTCCGGACCAATTTGACAATTCTGGGAAAGGCCGGCGTGTCGAGTGGAAATTACACGATTGTAGTTACTCACGAAACCTAGCGACCGGTCTGTGACCGGTGTGAAAGTTGCGACCTGTGTGAACTTCCCCCGCACTGAAGTAGGTCGCCCATGCTCGCCACGAAGGACCGGTTCGTCACCGGCTGCCAGCAGCTGCTGGCGCTCGGTGCCGTCCTCGCCGTGCTCACCCCGGCGGCCCGGACGATCACGCTGGACGTGGTCCACGAGGCCCCGGCGGACGCCGGGGGAGCGATCGAGGTGACCCGGCTCTCCGGGTACGCCCTGGCGCAGGCGACGCCCTCGGTCGTCCCCGCCGGAACCGTCGACCCGGTCGTGACCGAGTACGCCCTGACCGCGCCGGCGCACGCCCGGGTCGCGCCGGGCGCCCTCCACGCGCGGACGACCAGCACGGCGCGCCGGACCGCGGTCGTGGCGGACCCGCAGCCCGTCACCGGGTACGGCGCCATCGGCGTCACCTGGCAGCACGGCGCCGAGGTCGCGGACGACGCGATCGCCTTCGAGGCCCGCACGCGGACGGGCGGGGCCTGGTCGGCGTGGGCCGACATGGAGTACCACGACGAGCACGCGCCCGACCCCGACAGCGCGGAGGGCCGCCGCGCCCGGCCGGGCACGACCGAGCTGATCGTCGGCGACGTCGACGCGGTCCAGGTCCGGGTCCGCTCGGAGGTCGGCGTGCCGCCGGACATGCGGCTGGCCGTCGTCGACCCGGGCGAGGCCGACGCGGTCGCGCAGGAGCGGCCCGAGCTCGAGACCGACGCCCTCGACGGGGGCCCGGCGCAGGCCCCGGCGCCTCCGGAGGCCGCCCCGGTGACCAGCGAGGCCGGCGAGGGCGCCGCCGACGCGCTCGCGCTGCGCGCCGCGGCGTACACGCCGAAGCCGGTGGTCTACAGCCGCGCGCAGTGGGGCGCCAACGAGAAGCTGCGCCGCGCCGCACCGACCTACTACGAGGTGCACGCCGGCTTCGTCCACCACACGGTCAACGCCAACGACTACACCCGCGCCGAGGTGCCGGCGATCCTGCGCGGCATCTACGCGTACCACACGCAGTCCCGCGGCTGGTCCGACGTCGGCTACAACTACCTGGTCGACAAGTTCGGCCGGATCTGGGAGGGCCGCGCCGGCGGCATCGACCGTCCGGTCGTCGGTGCGCACACCCTCGGCTACAACGAGAGCTCGTTCGCGATGTCGGCGATCGGCAACTTCGACGTCAAGCGGCCCTCGCGCGCCATGGTCGCGGCGTACGGCGCCCTCTTCGCCTGGAAGCTCTCCCTCCACGGGGTCGACGCGAGGTCGGCGAGCCAGTCGGTCGGCCGGCGCAGCTTCCCGGCGATCAACGGCCACCGCGACGCCGGCTCGACGGCCTGCCCGGGCAAGTACCTCTACGCGAGGCTGCCCGCGATCCGGCTGCTCGCCACCCAGGCCCAGCAGGGCTGGTCGGGTCGCGAGCTGGAGTCCGACGTCACCGGTACGCCGCACCCCGACCTGCTCGTCCGCAGCACCACCGACGGTCAGGCGTACGTGCTGCCCACCGGCGGGCTGACCCGCCTCCGCGCGCCGCGCACGGTCGCGACCGGGTGGAGCGGCGCCACGGTCCTCGCGTCGCCGGACCTCACCGGCGACGGCCGCGCCGACCTGTTGGTGCGCCGCGCCGACGGGACGGCGGAGGTCCGCCCGGCCGACGGCACGGGGGGCTTCGGCGAGCCGGTGCGCACCACCGACGCCTTCGCCGACCTCGACCTGGTCACGCCGGTGGGAGACCTGGACCGCGACGGCCACCACGACGTGGCGGCCCGCGAGCCCGGAAGCAACCGGCTCGACCTCTTCCTCGGCCGCGGCGACGGCCGCTTCCGCCAGCAGGCGGGCACCACCGGCTGGGGCGCCTACGACCTGCTGGTCGGCCCCGGTGACGTGGACGGCGACGACCACGCGGACCTGCTGGCGCGCGACGCCGCCGGCCGGCTGTGGCGGCACTCCGGCGCCGCCGCCCTCGACCCGCAGAGCCGGGCCGCCGTGCCCGGCGGCTGGGGCGCCTACTCCTCCATCGTCGCGGCCGGCGACCAGAACCACGACGGCCACGCCGACCTCTTCGTGCAGCGGCGGGACAACCGGCGGGCCTTCCTCCTGCAGGGCCGCGGCGACGGCAGCTTCAGCGGCCGGATCGGTCCGCTCGGGCGCACGACGGCACTCACCGGCCTCACCGCGGGCGGCGACGTCGTCGGCGATGCCGCGTCGGACGTGGTCGCCCGTCGCGGCGACGCCGTGGTGGTGCTGGAGAACGCCGGCACCTTCGAGACCACGACGCCCGTGCCGACCGGGGTCGACGTGCGCTCCGCCGACGCGCTGCTGAACGCCGGCGACTGGGACCGCGACGGCCACTCCGACATGATCACCCGCGAGGCCTCGACCGGCACGTTGCTCCTGCGTCGCGGCGACGGCGCCGGCGGCTTCTCCGGCCCGACGACCCTCGCCACCGGCTTCCGCGGCGTGCAGCTGCTCGCCGCGGTCGGGGACATGACCGGCGACGGCTGGCCGGACCTGATGGGCCAGCCGGCCGGCGGGGCCATGCGGCTCTACCCGGGCGCCGGGCTCGACGGCCTCCGGCCCGGCTACGTGGCGCGCAGCCGCATCGCCGCCGCCCGCCAGGTCCCCGTGGGGCGGTGGAACGGCGACGGCGCACCGGACAGCCTCTTCCGCGACGGTGACCGGCTGCTCCTCTACCCGGGGAACGGGCCGGGAGGGCTGACCACGCCGAGCCGGCTCGACGTGGACCTGAAGCGCTACGACTGGGTCGTCGGCATCAGCGACGTCGGCCTGGCCGGCCATGCCGACCTGGTCCTGCGCAGCAAGGCCGACGGGCGGCTGTGGCTGCTCCCCGGCAAGGCCGACGGGTTCGGCGCCCGCCGGCTCGTCGGCGAGGGGATGGGGGCCTACGACCTGGTGGGATGAGACCTGGTGGTCACGCGGGGAAGCGGGCGGTGGCGCGCTCGGCGGCGTACGTCGCCTCGAGCCGCTCCCGGTCGGCGCCGACCACGAGGACCAGGGAGCCGCTCCGTGCGAGCGGCTCGGCGAAGGTGGCGATCCCCGGTGGGGAAGCCGGGTTCGCGTCCGAGAGGAGGCGGCCGCCGTCGGAGAGCAGGCTCCCGGCGGCGGCCGCGCTCCACAGCTCCGCCTGGGTCACCGGACCGTCGAGGTCCAGGGCCAGGTCGTCCTCCTCGACCGGGTCCCACGGGACGAACGAGTCCGGCTGCGACCAGATCTCGACGCCGACGTCGTGGACCCCGGGCGGCAGCGGGTCGGCGAAGCGGACGCCGAGCGGCAGCAGCGAGCAGGCGAGCACCGGGAGGTCGGCCGCGCGGTCGGCCCAGTGGTCGAGCCGGTCGGGCCCGCAGACCACCGCGTCCGCGTCCTCCGTGGCGGTGACGGTGAGGCCGGCGTTCCATGCGGCTCCCAGGAAGACGGTCGCGAGCCAGTGGGTCGGCAGGTCCACCCGCAGGGTGCCGCCGCGCTCGAGGTCGTGCTCCTCGACCAGGAGCGAGGAGGCCTTCGCGACCCAGTTGGCGTACGTCGTGACCGAGAGCTCCACGCGCTCCCCGGAGCGGTGGTCGTAGAAGGTCACGAGCGGGCGGCCGGGGTCGGTGCGCAGCAGGCCGGCGAGGACGGCAGGGAAGGTCGTCACGCCGGCCCACCCTAGGCTCCCCACCCATGAGCACCCTCGACGGCTTCTGGGCCGTGATCCCGGCTGGTGGCGCCGGCACCCGGCTCTGGCCGCTCTCCCGGTCGGCGTCGCCGAAGTTCCTGCGCGACCTCACCGGCACGGGCCGCTCGCTGCTGCAGCAGACCCACGACCGGCTCGCGCCGCTGGCCGGCGACCGGTTCCTCGTGGTGACCGGCCGCGCGCACCGTGCGGCCGTGACCGGGCAGCTCGACCGGTTGGCCGACGACGCCGTGCTCGCCGAGCCCTCGGCGCGCGACTCGATGGCCGCGATCGGCCTGGCCGCGGCGCTGCTGGAGCGGCGGGACCCCGACGCGGTGATGGGCTCCTTCGCCGCCGACCACGTCATCACCGACGCGGAGGGGTTCCGGGAGTGCGTCCGCGCCGGGGTCGCGGTCGCCCGGGAGGACTGGCTGGTGACGCTCGGCATCGAGCCGACGTTCCCGTCCTCGGCGTTCGGCTACATCCACCTCGGGGACGAGCTGCCCGGCCACCCCGGCGTCCACGGGGTCCGCGAGTTCGTCGAGAAGCCCTCGTCCGGGGTCGCCGCGGAGTACGTCGCCACGGGCCGCTACCGGTGGAACGCGGGGATGTTCCTGGTCCGGCCCACGGTGCTGCTCGACCTCCTGGGGACCTGGCACGCCGACTTCGCGGAGCGGCTGCGTGCCATCGCCGCCGAGCCTGCTCGGCTCGAGGAGCTGTGGCCGGACCTCCCGCGGATCGCGCTCGACCACGCCGTCGCCGAGCCGGCCGCCGCAGCGGGCCGGGTCGCGACGGTCCCCTCGGACTTCGGCTGGGACGACGTCGGCGACTTCGACTCGCTGGCCACGATCCTCGAGGCGGCCGGGGCTGCCGGCGGCGCCACGGTGCTCGGGGACCCCTCGCTGGTCGAGGGCGTCGACAGCACCGGGCTGGTCGTGCCGCGCTCCGGCCGCCTGGTGGCGGTCGTGGGCCTCGACGACGCCGTGGTCGTCGACACCCCCGACGCCCTGCTGGTCACGACCCGGGCCCGGGCACAGGAGGTGAAGGCGGTCGTCGAGGCGCTGAAGCAAAGTGGCCGCGCGGACCTGACCTGAGCGCCCGGTCGTCCGGTGGTCGAGCTTGTCGAGACCACGGCCGTCGCGTGGCCGGTGGTCGAGCCCGGCTCGGTGGTCGAGCTTGTCGAGACCACGAATCCGTCGCACCGGAACGTCCTGCACAGGCGAGCGCAACCCCTGGCACTCGAACAGGAGTTCGAGTAAACTAAAGGCCATGACGTTGGCCGCGGATCTCGAGCAGCAGCTGGACACCCCGTCCAGTGTGCTCACCGCGGTCCGGGAACGGCGCCGGGCGGCGGACCGTGCCGAGGCCGAGCAGCTGGAGCTGGCGGTGCAGTGGTGCCTCCAGCACCCCGCGGAGCACGTGGGAACGGCTGCGTGGTCGGCGGCGTGGTCGGCTGCGTGGTCGGCTGGGTTCGGGGACCAGGTCGTCGGCCTGGCCGGCGAGGGCGCCCCGGTGGTCAGCGAGTTCGCGGTCGAGGAGTTCGCCGCCGCGCTGGGCATGTCCACCGACACCGGCCGCGCCTACCTCGGCGAGGCGCTGGAGCTGCGCTACCGCCTGCCCAGGCTCTGGGAGCGCGTCACCCGGGTGCAGGTCCCGGCGTGGAAGGCGCGGCTGGTGGCCCGGCGGACCATGGCGCTACCGGAGGCGGGCGCGGAGTTCGTCGACCGGCACCTCGCCCCGGTCGCGGCCACCATCGGTGTGGCCGCGCTGCAGCGGCTGGTCGAGG
>NZ_JBNCOG010000062.1:0-7770 GCF_051280745.1 Nocardioides ureilyticus
CGACGGATGGCGTCGGTGGCGGGGCGGGGCGACGACCAGTCGGGCGGGGGCGTCGGGGCGGCCGCCGGGGGCGGCGGCGGGGCGTCGGCGCGCGCGCCCGGGTCGACGATGGTCTCGATCCGCCAGTCGGCGCCGACGACGTCGATGGCCGCCTGCCGGACCACCTCGGCGCTGCCGCCGTTGTCGAAGGAGTCGCGGGCACCGGCGTTGATGAAGCCGAGGGTGAGCGTCTTGGCGTCGACGGCGACCACCTGGGCGTTCTGGGTCAGGTGGATCCAGGTGACCCGACGGCGCAGCTTGGTGGCCTCGACGATGTCGGGCCAGAGCCGCCGGACGTCGACCAGGGTCAGGCCGCCCGGCCCGGGGGTCTCCGGCGCCGGAGCGGCCGCTGGGGGTGCGTCCGGAACCGGAGCCGCCGGAGCCGCCGCCGGGGCCGCCGGCTCGGGCTGGGGCTCCTGCTCGGGTTGGGCCTCCTGCTCGCGCGGGGCCAGGTGTGGCTGGGGCCGCCGGTCCGGCACCGCCTCGGGCGCGGCAGCCGGCTGGCCGACAGTGTCGGCCGTCCGCTCCGGCGCGGGGTCCGGTGACGGCTCCGGTGACGTGTCCGGCGAGGGGGCCGGCGAGGGGGCCGGCGAGGGAGCGGACGGCACCTCGGTGGCGGAGGGTCGCTCGACCGGCGGGACCGAGGGCCGCGGCGCCGCGGCGCTCGGCGTACCGGTGATGGAGACCCGCTTCTCCAGCCGGTCGAGGCGGGCGGCGAGCCCGTCGACGCCGTCATCGGCCCCGGGCAGCAGCACGCGCGCGCACACCAGCTCGAGGAGCAGCCGGGGCGCGGTGGCGCCGCGCATCTCGGTCAGCCCCCTGGCGACCAGGTCCGCGGCGCGGGTGAGATCGTGCGCGCCGAACCGCGCCGCCTGGGCGACCAGCCGCTCGCCCTGGTCCTCGGAGACGTCGATGAGCCCGGTCGCCGGGGCATCGGGCACCGCCGCGACGATGACCAGGTCGCGCAGGCGCCGCAGGAGGTCCTCGGTGAACCGGCGCGGGTCCTGGCCGGTCTCGATCACCTTGTCGACGACACCGAAGACGGCGGCCCCGTCACCCGCGGCGAAGGCGTCGACGACCTCGTCGAGGAGCGTGTCCGGCGTGTATCCGAGGAGGCCGGTCGCCAGCTGGTGGGTCACGCCCTGGGGGCCCGCACCGCCGAGCAGCTGGTCGAGGACCGAGAGCGTGTCCCGCGCCGAGCCGGCACCGGCGCGGACGACGAGCGGGAGGGCGGCCGGCTCGATGGCCACGCCCTCCTTCTCGCACAGCTCGGAGAGGTACGACGAGAGCAGCCGCGGCGGGATCAGCCGGAACGGGTAGTGGTGCGTCCGGGAGCGGATCGTCGGGAGCACCTTGTCCGGCTCGGTGGTGGCGAAGATGAAGCGCAGGTGCGGCGGCGGCTCCTCGACCAGCTTCAGCAGGGCGTTGAAGCCCTGCGTGGTAACCATGTGGGCCTCGTCGATGATGTAGACCTTGTAGCGGCTCCGGACGGGGGCGAAGAAGGCCTTCTCCCGCAGGTCGCGCGCGTCGTCGACACCGCCGTGCGACGCCGCGTCGATCTCGATGACGTCGATGGACCCGGGGCCTCCGCGGGCGAGGTCGCGGCAGCTGTCGCACTGGCCGCAGGGGTCGGCGACCGGTGCGAGCTCGCAGTTGAGCGCCCGGGCCAGGATCCGCGCCGAGGTGGTCTTGCCGCACCCGCGCGGACCGGAGAAGAGGTAGGCGTGGTTCACCCGGTTGTTGGCCAGCGCGGCGCGCAGCGGCTCGGTGACGTGGTCCTGGCCGATGACCTCACGGAACGTCTCCGGCCGGTAGCGGCGGTACAGCGCGAGGGGTGACTCCACGCCAGAACAGTAACCACCGGCACCGACAACCGGGAGGCCGCGGCACGGACGAGGGCGCCGAGGGCCCCAGGAACGCGAAGGCCCCCCGTGCACCCGACAGAGCTCGCTTGCCCTTGCTGCCTTCCGGCCCTGGGGGAGTTGGGCGAGGTGCCGCCGCACGGGGGGTTGCCACGAGTGTAGGTGAGGCGTCGGGCGGCACCAACCCGAGTCCGCACCCGACCGGTCCGGGTCCGGCCGGGCCGCCAGCCCGGCCAGATTTCACCGGCACCGATGCCGACCGGTACGCTCCTCCGCGGAGGATTCGCCTAGTGGCCTATGGCGCTCGCTTGGAAAGCGGGTTGGGTTAACAGCCCTCAGGGGTTCGAATCCCCTATCCTCCGCCACCACCTCGGACGGCGTCGCGCGGCAGCCCCGCGCGGCGCCGTTCGTCGTACGACGCTCGTCGCCGCCGGGCGAGCAACGGCTCAGCGCCGCCGGGCGAGCAACGGCCGCAGCACCCACGCGAGCGCCAGTGCGCCGCCTCCCAGCAGGCCCCACCACACCACCTGGTCGCGGGCGCCGGCCAGCACGTCCGCCTGCTCGGGGACCGCCGTGGCCGGGCCGACGGCCGGTGCCGCGCCACGGAGGCGGGCGAGCCGTCCACCGGCGTCCGGGCCGAGCGGGCGGACGATCGCCTCGTAGGGCTGCACGACGCCGGCCCCGGACAGCACGGTGCGCACGCCCGGCGTTCCGCTGGCGGTCGCGACCAGGCGGGCGACGACCTGCTCCGCGGTCTCCTCCGGGTGCGCCGAGCGCACCAGCGCGACCACCGCGCTCACCTCGGCCGCGGCCCAGGACGTGTGCAGGTGCGGGAGGCCGCAGGTCCCGCCGTCGACGCCGTAGGAGACGGCGCCGAAGACCGGCGCAGCAACGTCGACGTCGCTGTTGGGCAGCACCGCACCTCTCGCGTCCGGCTCGCCGCTCCCGTCGGCGGTCGCGGTCACCGCGACGACACCCGGGTACGCCGCGGGGAACACCTTGCCGCGCACGTCCTCGCCCGGCCCGCCGTCGCCCTCGTCCCCCCCAGCCGCCAGCACGGCGTGCAGCGGGTCGGTCTCGTCGGTGGGCCGGTTCCCGCTCGCCGCGACCACCACGACGTCCGCCGCCACCAGCCGCTGCACCGCGCGGCGCACCCGGGGGTCGTCGGTCATCGCCAGCGACACGTTGACGACGCCGATCCCGAGGTCGTCGGCACGGTCGGCGACCCACGCGAGCCCCGCGGCCACCCTCGCCGGCTCCACGCCGACCTGGCTGTCGTCGGCGGGCGGTGCGGCGTCGTACACCTTGATGTCCACGAGCTCCGAGCCCCACGCGATCCCGACCGGCAGGTCGCGCTCGCGGGGCGGTCCGGCCACCAGGCCCGCGACCGCCGTGCCGTGCTGGTCGACCACGGCGGGGGCCGGCGTGAGGACGTGGCGGGCGACGACCGGCAGCCCGGCGGCCACGGCCCGCGGCGCGATGCCCGAGTCGACGACCGCCACCGCCACGCCCTCCCCGGGCTCGCGGCCGCGCTGGGCGAACCAGTCGTGCGCCACCCGGACGTTGATCAGCTCCAGCGGCCGGCTCGGGTCGGCGGTGACCGCCGGGTCGACCGCGTCGGCCGCGATGCCCGTGCAGTCCAGCGCGTCCCCGTGGGCCGGCGCCGGCACGAGCAGCACGCCCGCCGCCGCACCAGCCGCCAGGCCAGCCGTCAGCGCGGCTGCGGCACGGCGCCGGCGCGGGCGCGGGCGCGTCATGTGCACGGCTGACCGGACGTCGTGCGGACCGGCGGGCAGAGGGCCGCGTCGACCGAGAGCGGCACCCCCTCCTCGAACAGCTCGATCCAGGGGTCGGGGACGACGGGCGGCTCCACGTCGCCGTAGCCCAGCCGCTCGGCGGCCTCCGCCCCCACGAGCGGGTAGACCGCACCCCTGGGGTCGAGGAGGTACGGCGAGCCGACCGCGCCGCCGTCCCAGCCGGCGGCCAGCGCGTAGGAGCCGCGGCCCGGGTCCACCGACCGGTCCACGAGGCGGGGACCCACCGCGGCCGCCTCGACCGAAGCCGCACCGACAGGATCGGTGCCGATGACCACCACCGGCGCCTCGTCCGGGGAGGTGACCAGCACGGCGCAGTGCTCGCCGGTCACCGGGCTCAGGGCGTCCTCGGGCCAGCTCGCCGCGGCGTACGCCGGCGTGGCCTGCCGCAGCTGGGGGTCGCCCGAGGTCTCGAGCAGCTCGGGCCGGAAGCCGGCGGGGCGCTCGCTGTGCTCGTAGACGGCCTGCGCGAACGCGGTGAGCCGCACGGGTCCCGCCTCGGTCAGCAGCAGCCGGATGCCGCCGGAGTCGTAGACGTCGCCGATCCGGGCGTCGGCGGGCAGCCCGTCGCGCCCGGCGTCGGGCGAAGGCCCACCGAGGTCGCCGAGGGCGAAGGAGCCGAGCTCCAGCGCTCCCCCGGACGGGAAGAGGGTCAGCCACTGCTCGGGCACCCGCACCGCCTCGCGCCGGATCGGCAGGCCGATGCGCTGCAGCAGCAGGTCGTTGCCGGGGGCGGGCGGCAGCTCGTAGGCGTGCGCGCGGGTGGACCCGTCGGGGCCGGGCACGCCGGACTGGGCGATGACGTAGTGGCGGGCCCCGGTACGGACGAGCAGGCCGGCGCCCGGTGCGGGCCGCACGCGCTGCTCGGTGGAGACGTCGACCTTCACGCCGCGCCGGTCCGCGGTGCACGCCGTCCACCCCGTCTGCAGCAGCAGCTCGGGCTCGGGCACCGTGGCCGGCGCGTCGAGGATGCCGATGTCCTCGCCGATGGCGTACCGGTCGATCTCGTCCTGCTCGACGACGTTCGGCTCGGGCTCCGCGCCCAGGATGAGCTGGGCCGAGGTGATGTTGATGACCGGGCGCAGCACCGGGTCGTCGCTGTCCTCGTCACCACCGTCGTCGCCGGCGAGGACGACGTACGCCGCACCGCGCTCCTTGGAGACCACCAGGCCGCCCTCGGTCCAGTCGCTCGGGGCGCGCGGGCTGAGCACCGACGCGATCGCCGCCCCGGCGAGGAGCAGGATCGACAGGGCCAGCCCGCCGACCACCGTGCGGCCGGGCCGGGTGGGCTCGACCTCGCGGCCTCCGGGGGCGCCCGAGACGAACGCCGTGACGAGGCGCCGGCGGCTGAAGGCGTGGGCCTCGACGAGGTCCTTCTTGGTCGCCATCGCGGCTATCCGCGGACGGCGGTGAAGACGCCGGTCGCCAGGACGGCGAGCGGGAGCAGGGCCAAGAGGGAGACCGACTCCGCCACGTCACCGAGGCGGCCGCGGCGCAGCGAGCCCTCCGTGGGCACGAGCGTCAGGGCGAGCACCGCAGCACCGGTCACGGCGAGGACCACGGCGACCGTCGGTCGCCAGTCGGGGTGCAGCCACAGCAGGGACGCCGCCACGGCCAGCAGCCCGGCCACGCCGGAGACCAGGCCGGTGAGGACCTCGGACCCGGTGCGGTACTGCCGCGTCCGCAGCATCACCACGAGGCACGCGACCGCGGCCAGCAGCGTGCCGGCCAGCCCCAGGTCGACCGCGAGGGGGGCCGCCACCACCAGCAGCAGGCCGACGGTGCCGGAGATCGCGACCAGGATCTCGTGGGCGGTCCGGGCATCGGCCCGGACCTGCTCGGCATCGACCTCGGCGGGCTCGGCGGTGATGTCGGCCAAGGTGTAGAGCTGCTCGACGTCGGTCCTCGTGGCCCCGAGAGCCAGCCAGGGGAAGACGCTGCCGGCCAGGACCACGAGGACGAGGGCGGTGGTGAGCACGACGCGGTGGTCGACCCCGGCCGCGTCGACCACCAGGCCGGTCACCGCGAGCACGGCGCCCACGACAGCGGGTGGGAGGAGGAGGGCGCGTCCCTCGGCCACGCCGACCAGGCCGACCAGCGCGGCGAGGACCGCACCGCCGCCGGCGGCCGCCAGGGGCAGCCCGAACAGGACGCCGTCGGTCACCAGCAGCAGGCCGGCCACCGCCGCGTAGCCCGCGGCCATCCAGCCGACCGCGACCGCCGCCTCGGTCTCCCGTTGCGCCCGGGAGAGCACCACCGCGCCCGCCACGAGGCTCAGCGCCACCGTGGCGGCGGCGACGCCGGCCACGAGCGAGCCGCGCTGGACGAGGAGGGCCACGGCGCCGAGCGCCATCAGCAGCCCCGCCGTCACGAGGGCCGTCCGCCGGCCGGAGGCCGGGTCCCACGGCTCGAGGTCCCGCTCGACCACGTCGGTCATCGCCTCGACCACGTCGTCGTAGACCCGCGGCGGCTCGTCGTCGACGCCGGCCGAGACGGTGAGCAGCCCGCCGTCCTCGACGCCTTGGATGGTGAGTCCGGCATCAGCGGCCAGCTCGCGGCCCTCGGCCGTCACGACCCGGTAGCCACCGTGGACGACGGCCGCGTCGAGGAGGCCGACGCTGCGCGCCAGCTCGGGGACGAGCTCGGCGACGGGCACGGCACCGGGAAGCACCAGGTCGACCCGCCGGGTGCCGGAGGAGACCGTCACGCGGACCAGGCCCGAAGTCGTCGGTGGCGCCTGGTTCATCGTCCCTCCTCGCGGGGCTCGCCGGTCGGCCGCGCGCATGCTATCCCCGCGCAGGCGGCACGACGGAGGGACGGCGGAGGGGCCGGCGCACCAGGCACCGACCCCTCCGGTGTCGTCGCGGACCGCGGGACCCCTCAGATCTCGAACGCCGCGGCGCCGCGGCGGTCCGCAGCGGCGTAGTCGGCGTTGGACTGGCTCACGGTCCGGCTGGTCTCGTCGAGGAGGTTCCGCATCTCGAGGATCGCGGTGTCCCACTTGCTCTTCGCGACGTGGTAGGCGTTCTGCGCCTGGCCGTCCCAGTCGCTGCGCAGCGCGGAGAGCTCGTTCTCCAGGCGGTTCATGCGGTCGTCGATCTGCTTCACGGTGGTGTGGAGGTCAGCGGCGGCCTGGTCGAGGCCGGCGTGGTTGATGCGGATGCCGTCGAGGTTCATGTCGCTTCTCCCGGTGGGGTGGCTGGTCTGGTGGCTGGTGTGGTCGCCGGGTCAGCTGAGCCGGCTCGACAGCCGGGCCATGCCGCTGCCCTGGTCCTGGTCGGTGGCGACGTTGTCGCGCTCGGTGCGCTGCAGCGACGCCTCGAACTCGTTGAGCGCGCTGACGATCACCTGCTGCTTCTCGGTCCACGCCTGGTGCAGCGCGAAGAAGGCCGCGCCACCCTGGCCGACCCACTGGTTGCGCATGCCCTGGATCTGACCGTCGAGCGTCCTCGCCATCCGGTCGAAGTCGGCCTTGGCCTCGGCGACCATGCCGGCCGCCCTCGACAGTGTCTGCTCGCCCTGCCCGTACATGCCCTGCGTCATGTCGCTGTCTCCTTGTCATCAGCGGCACGACGCCGCCGTCGGGGTGGTTCCGCGGGGAATCCTTCCGAGGGGTGACCCTCGTGTACACACCTCGACTCCCCGGACGGGCCGGGTCCTGCTGCGAGGCCCGGCCGCCGCGGAGCCAGCCGGCCAGGCAGCGATCTACCCCGCGGCCTCGAAGGCAAACCTCAGTACGTCTTTTCCCACAGGGCACGGAAGAGGCCGGCAGCGACCACCAGCGAGGCGACCGTCACCGAGCCGCAGAGACCCTCGAGGACCTCGGCCCGCCGTGACCACCAGGCCGACCGCCAGCCCCGGCCGGTGGCGACCGCCACGACGACCACCAGGACGCCGGCCGCGATCCCGCTCGCGGCGACCGCGGCGCCGACGGTCCCGCCGAGCGCGTCGACCAGCTCCAGCGCCAGGGCCGCGAGGCAGCCGAGCCCGGCCGTGCGGAGCAGCGCGCGCGCCGCCCGGTGCCGGTAGCTGCGGGCAGCCAGGAGCAGGGCGGC
>NZ_JBNCOG010000063.1:0-5571 GCF_051280745.1 Nocardioides ureilyticus
CTGAGGGATGGCGGGTGGAGGAGGACGCATCGTCGACGCATCCTTCAAAGTTCAACCACCCGAACGGACCGCAGTCCGCTTTCATTCCCGGTCGCGCGGCCGCGGGCACTGGTCTGGACCGCTCCGGACGCGACGGAGCCCGCGCCTCCGACGTTTCGGGGGCGCGGGCTCCGGGGACTTCTCAGGCGGCAGCGCTGGCGACGACCGCGGCGGCAGGCGCCTCGGACGGGTCGTACCAGTGTGCCTCCATGTGCGTGCGGCCGCGCTCGTCGACGACCGGGGTCCACTGCACCGCCAACGGCGTGGACATCGTGGATTCCTGCATGAGACACCTCCTGTTCACCTTGCGTTCACCTAAGGTAGCCGACGCACCCTGACGCCGTCTACGGCGCAGGCGGATCCGGACGCCAGCCCATCCCTGCGGGCGAGGGCCGGGTGACCCAGCGCACCGCATCCGGGAAGGGGTGACCGCATGGCCGAACCTCTACCGTGGGGGGTGTGAGCACCGAGGAACCGACCAGCACCACGCCGACCTTCGCGGACCTCGGCCTCGACGACGCCGTCCTCCGCGCGCTCCGCGACGTCGGCTACGAGACGCCGTCGCCGATCCAGGCCGCGACCATCCCGCCCCTCCTCGCCGGCCGCGACGTCGTCGGACTCGCCCAGACGGGCACCGGGAAGACCGCGGCCTTCGCCCTGCCGATCCTGAGCCGGCTGGACCTGAAGCAGAAGACGCCGCAGGCGCTGGTGCTCGCGCCGACCCGCGAGCTGGCGCTCCAGGTCTGCGAGGCGTTCGAGCGGTACGCCGCGCACCGCAAGGGCGTCCACGTCCTCCCCGTCTACGGCGGCCAGGCGTACGGCGTGCAGCTCTCGGCGCTGCGCCGGGGCGTGCACATCGTCGTCGGCACGCCCGGCCGGATCATGGACCACCTCGACAAGGGCACCCTCGACCTGTCGGAGCTGCGCTTCCTCGTGCTCGACGAGGCCGACGAGATGCTCAACATGGGCTTCGCGGAGGACGTCGAGACGATCCTCGCCAGCACGCCCGAGGAGAAGAACGTCGCGCTGTTCTCGGCGACCATGCCCGCGCAGATCCGTCGGCTCTCCAAGAGCTACCTGCGCGACCCGCAGGAGATCACGGTCAAGGCGAGCGCGGCCACCGCGGCCAACATCACCCAGCGCTACCTGCTGGTCAGCTACCCGCAGAAGGTCGACGCGCTCACGCGGATCCTCGAGGTCGAGAACTTCGAGGGGATGATCGTCTTCGTCCGGACCAAGCACGAGACCGAGACCCTCGCCGAGAAGCTCCGGGCCCGCGGCTTCTCCGCGGCCGCCATCAACGGCGACGTCGCGCAGGCCGTTCGCGAGCGGACCGTCAACCAGCTGCGCTCCGCCAAGCTCGACATCCTCGTCGCCACCGACGTCGCCGCCCGCGGCCTCGACGTCGAGCGGATCAGCCACGTCGTCAACTACGACATCCCCACCGACACCGAGTCCTACGTCCACCGCATCGGCCGCACCGGCCGCGCGGGCCGCACCGGTGACGCGATCTCCTTCGTCACCCCGCGCGAGCGGTACCTCCTCAAGCACATCGAGAAGGCCACGAAGCAGCCGCTCACCCAGATGCCGCTGCCGAACGTCGACGACGTCAACGCCACGCGGCTCTCCCGCTTCGACGACGCGATCACCGCGGCGCTCGGCCAGTCGGATCGGATCGAGAAGTTCCGCGACATCATCAGCCACTACGTCAAGGAGCACGACGTGCCGGAGGTCGACGTGGCCGCCGCGCTCGCCGTCGTCGCCCAGGGCGACACGCCGCTGCTGCTCGACCCCGCCGCCGAGGTCCGCCCGCCGCGCGTCGACGACCGCCCCGACAAGCGCGGCGACCGGCCCGACCGCGGTGACCGCGGCGACCGGAAGCCCCGCGGTCGCACCGACGTCCCGATGGCGACGTACCGGATCAACGTCGGGAAGCGGCACAAGGTCGAGCCGCGCCAGATCGTCGGCGCCATCGCCAACGAGGGCGGGCTCAAGCGCGGGGACTTCGGCCACATCCAGATCCGGCCGGACTTCTCGCTCGTCGAGCTCCCGGCGGACCTGCCCGGCAGCGTCTTCAAGCGGCTCGAGGAGACCCGGATCTCCGGCAAGCTGATCGAGCTGCAGCAGGACGGCGGCCCCAGCCGGCCGCCGAAGAAGCCCCGCCACAAGAGCTAGGACGCGCCAGCGGACTAGCTGATGGTGGTCGAGCGAGCCGCGCGACCGAGCCTGCGAGGTCGCGACCGGCGTGTCGAGACCGGACGCGCCAGCGGACTAGCTGATGGTGGTCGAGCGAGCCGCGCGACCGAGCCTGCGAGGTCGCGACCGGCGTGTCGAGACCGGACGCGCCAGTGATGCGGCAGAGGCGCGCCGGCTACAGCAGCGCCGCCACCATCGCCCCCGCCGCGACCTGACCGGCCGCGGCGGCGGCCAGCACGCTGGCCATCGGCATCGGCAGGGCGGCGACGTGCGCCATGTCGCCGGCGGCGTGCACCCGCGGCAGGCTGGTGCGGCCCATGACGTCGACCTCCACGCCACCGGAAGGCAGGCGGGTGAGCCCGAGCTGCTCGGCGAACGGAGCCGACTGCTGCAGCGTCGTGCTCACGAAGAGGCCGGCGAACTCCTCGGTGGACCCGTCGGAGAAGGTGACGGTCGCGCCGGCGGCGCTGCGGCACAGCCCGGTGACCTGCTCCGGACGGACCGCGACGCCGTCGGGCAGGTCGGCCTCGACCGGCGCGCCGTCGGCGAGCACGGTCAGCCGCGAGGCGACCGGCGCCATGATCCGGGTCAGGTGCCCGGCCGCGGGCCCGCCGCCGAGCACGGCGACCGGCCGCCCGGCGTACTCGTGGCCGTGGCAGAACGGGCAGTGCGCCACGACCGTGCCCCACAGGTCGCGGAGGCCGGGCTTGTCGGGGAGCGTGTCGCGGACGCCGGTCGCGAGGACCAGGCCGCGGGCGCGGGCGACCGAGCCGTCGGCGAGCGTGACCGCGTAGCCGTCGCCGTCCGTCGCCGTCCGGTCCGCCGCGGCGTCCCGGACCTCCACGGTGTCGTACGCCGCGAGCTCGGCCCGGGCGGCCGCGCGGAGGTCCGCCGGGGGTGTCCCGTCCTGGCCGAGGAAGTTGTGCATGTGGGTGGCCGGGTCGTTCCGGTAGGAGCCGCTGTCCAGCAGCAGCACCCGCCGGTGGACCCGGCCGAGGGTGAGGGCGGCCTGGAGGCCCGCGGGGCCGCCGCCGATGACGATGACGTCGTGGTCGGGGGAGGTGTGGTTGTCCATGAGCAGGAGTCTGTGAGTTCATGTCGACATGAAGTCAAGTGAGCGCATCCAGCCCTTCTCGATCGGTGACCTGGCGCAGCGGTTCGGGCTGGGCACCCACGTCCTGCGCCACTGGGAGGACGTCGGGCTGCTGAGCCCGGCGCGCGACGCGTCCGGCCGCCGGCGCTACAGCCGCGAGGACGTCGTCCGCGTCGCCGTGGTGGTGCGGAGCAAGGCCGCCGGCATGAGCCTGGAGCAGGTCGCGCTGATGCTCGACGGCGAGGCCGACGGGCGCCGGGCCGTCCTCGAGGCCTACCTGGAGGAGCTCGAGCGACGCATGGTCGACCTCGAGCGGCACCGCGAGATGGCCGAGCACGCGCTGCGCTGCACGGCCCACGACATCGCGACGTGCCCGCGGTTCCGCTCGCGGGTCGACGACCTCCTCGAGGGCAAGGTCGAGGCGTTCCCGACGCTCGAGGAGATCCACGCGGCGCTCGGCTGAGGAGCCGAGGAGAAGGGGGCGGCCCGCCGGTCCGGGGGTTGAGGATCGGGCCGGCGGGCCGACGTCCGGGCGGCGATGGGGGGTCGCCGTGGTCCCGGAGAAAGGGAGAACCCCTCGCCGCATGGGGTCGGCAAGGGGTCCAGTGCCGTCTTCTCGGTGCTCCCTCCGAAGTCGACACGAGAAGCATTCCACGCGGGCGCGCTCGTGTCATCGATTTGAGTGAACTCGTCGAAGTGGCAGGATTTCGTCATGACTGGACCAGACAGCTCGTCCTTCCCCGACCGCCTGCTCCCTGTCGAGCACCGCAACCTGTTCATCGGTGGTCGGTGGCGTGGAGCGGAGGGTGACGCCCGCTTCGAGGTGCACGACCCGGCCGACGGCTCGGTCCTCACCGACCTGGCCGACGGCTCGGTGGCCGACGCGATGGAGGCGCTGGGTGCGGCCGCCGACGCCCAGGCGTCGTGGGGCCGTACGCCGCCGCGCGAGCGGGGCGAGATCCTGCGCCGGGCCTTCGAGCTGGTCGCCGAGCGGGCCGACGACCTCGCCCTCCTCATGAGCCTGGAGATGGGCAAGACCGTCGCCGAGGCCCGAGGGGAGGTCGCCTACGGCAACGAGTTCTTCCGCTGGTTCTCCGAGGAGGCGGTCCGCATCCACGGCCGCTACATGGCCAACCCGGCGGGCGGCAGCCGGCTCCTCACGCTCAAGAAGCCCGTCGGCCCGTGCCTGTTCGTGACGCCGTGGAACTTCCCCCTCGCGATGGGCACCCGCAAGATCGGACCCGCGATCGCGGCCGGCTGCACCATGGTGGTCAAGCCCGCCAGCCAGACCCCGCTCACCATGCTGGCGCTGGCGGCGATCCTCGCCGAGGCAGGCCTGCCCGACGGGGTGCTCAACGTGGTCCCCAGCACCCACGCCGGCGACATCAGCGAGACCCTCCAGGCGGACCCGCGGCTGCGCAAGGTCTCCTTCACCGGCTCGACGGGGGTCGGCAAGGTGATGGTGCGGCAGTCGGCCGAGCAGCTGCAGCGGGTCAGCATGGAGCTCGGCGGCAACGCGCCGTTCCTCGTCTTCGAGGACGCCGACCTCGACGCGGCCGTCGACGGCGCGCTGGTGGCGAAGATGCGCAACATGGGCGAGGCGTGCACCGCGGCCAACCGGTTCCTCGTGCACTCCTCGGTGGCCGAGGAGTTCGGCCGCAGGCTGGCCGAGCGGATGGGCGCGCTCACGCTGGGCCGGGGGCAGGACGAGGGCACAGACGTCGGGCCGCTGATCGACGAGAAGGCCGTGGCGTCGGTGGGCCGGCTGGTCAGCGACGCCGTCGCCGACGGCGCGCGGATCGTGGTCGGTGGCGAGCCGCACGACGGACCGGGCTACTTCTACCCGCCGACCGTGCTGCTCGACGTACCGCAGGACTCCGCGCTCAACGCCGAGGAGATCTTCGGACCGGTCGCCCCGATCACGACCTTCGAGACCGAGGAGGAGGCCGTGGCCAAGGCCAACGACACCGAGTACGGCCTCTCCTCCTACGCCTACACCCGCGACCTGGCCCGCACGATCCGGCTGGCCGAGTCGCTGGACTTCGGCATGGTCGGGATCAACACGGGGCTGATCTCGAACCCGGCGGCGCCCTTCGGCGGCGTCAAGGCCAGCGGGTTCGGTCGCGAGGGCGGCTTCGAGGGCATCGAGGAGTACCTCGAGACGACGTACGTCGCGCTGCCGGCCGGCTGATCGCCCGCGGCGTGCTGCCCAGCGTGCGCTCCACCGCACGCTGGGCAGCACG
>NZ_JBNCOG010000064.1:0-4803 GCF_051280745.1 Nocardioides ureilyticus
GGTAGCCCGAGCCGGTGGCGAGGACGACCGCGCGAGCGGTGTGGGTGGAGGTGGCGGTCCTGACGACCTTGACGTCACCGGTGAGGTCGACCTCGACGACGTCGTCGGGCACCAGCTCGGCCCCGAAGCGCTCGGCCTGCGCCCGCATCTCGTCCATCAGCGCGGGGCCCATGATCCCGTCACGGAACCCGGGGAAGTTCTCGACCTCGGTCGTGTTCATCAACGCCCCACCGGCGGTCACCGAGCCCTCGAAGACGAGCGGCTGGAGGCCGGCGCGGGCGGCGTACACGGCCGCGGTGTAGCCCGACGGGCCGGAGCCGATGACGATGACCTGGCGCACTGAGGTGTCGGACATGGGGTCGAGGTCTCCTCGCTGTGGACGGCACGGCTACCGACCTGGTGGCCGCACGGACGCAACCGATCGTAGGCGAGGAATGTTCCGCGGCTCAGTCGGCGGGGAGGGTGGTCGAGCGGAGGATCTCGCCGGTGCCGCACTGCAGCAGGTCGACCACCTGGGTCTCACCGGCGGGCTCCCGGAAGACCAGCACGTGGGGTCGTCCGCCGTAGCGGACGGCCAAGCCCGTGCCGGGGCCCCAGCCAGCGAGGTCGCAGTCGAAGGCGCGGTCGGACGCCCGGCCCCGGCGGCCGGCGTCGAGCCGGGTGCGAGCCCGGAGGGCGTCGCGCACGAACCGCTCGGGACGCAGCTCGACCGGCCGGCCCGCGGCCACGACCAGTGCGCGCCCCCGGGCGGTGGCCATGCTGGAGGCGGAGAGGTCGGGCGAGTCGGCGGACCGGGACTGGCCGCCTGCCTCGCCGGCGAGCTCCGGGTCGACTCCGTCGAACAGGCTTCCGGCGGCACCCTCGAGCGCCTTCGGTGCATCGGCGTCGTCGGACGGAGCGGCGTCGTCGGCGGCACGGCCCGACGCGGCGCCCTCGAGCCGGTCGCCGGCGACGAACGTCTCGCCGTCGGCGCTCTCGGCGGCCCCCGCGGGGATGTCGCTGGCCGCGCCCTCGAACGCCCCCGGGACGACCTGTCCCAGGCCGATGCCGACGACAGCCACCGCGGCGGCTGCGACGAGCATGCCGCGCGCCCGGCGCCGACGTCGGGCGGCCAGCTCGTCGAGCGTCCGGAACCCCCGCGTGTCTCCCTCCGCGAGCTGCTCGAGGACCCGGTCCAGGCGGGCGGCGACGTCGGTGGGAAGGGCTGCGTCGTGGCGCGCCTCGGCGAGGAGCCGACGGACGCGCTCGTCGCGGTCGTCGCGGTCGGTGGTGTCGCTCACGGTGCACCTCCTTCGCTGCCCAGGGCCTTCTCCGTCGCGGTCGCCGATCCTCTCAGGTCGACCTCCACTCCGACGCGCGGGGCCGCGCACGGGTTCCCGGCCTCCTCCTCGAGACCCAGCAGTGCGGCGAGGCGGGCGCGGCCGCGCGAGCACCGGGACTTGACGGTTCCCACCGGGCAGCCGAGCACCTCGGCGGCCTCCGCGACGGGGAAGCCCTCCATGTCCACCAGCACGAGGGCGGCCCGCTGGTCGGCGGGCAGCGTGGCGAGCGCCGCGAGCACCGCCCGGCGCCGCTCCGAGCGCACGCTGAGGTCGGCCGGGTCCAGCGCCTCGTCGGTCGCGGTGGACCGCGCGCCGCGGCCGGCGTACTCCTCCAGGTCGTCGGGGAGCGACTCGGCCCGACGCACCCGGGAGGCACGCAGCCGGTCCAGGCAGGCATTGACGACGACCCGGTGCAGCCAGGTGGTCACGGCGGCGTCGCCGCGGAAGGAGCCTGCCCGCCGGTACGCCGCCACCAGGCCGTCCTGCAGCCCGTCGGCCGCCTCCTCACGGTGCCCGGTCGTGCGCAGCGCCACCGCCCACAGCCGGTCCCGGTGCCGGGAGACCAGGCGGCCGAACGCGTCGGGGTCGCCAGCCACGTGCGCCGCGAGCAGCTGCTCGTCGGACGGCTCGTCACCGGGCTCGTCACCGGGCTCGTCACCGGGCTGCCCGGCCCTCACCCGCTCACCACGACCTCGGCGACGTCGGCGCGGAACCCGCCGTCGACAGGGGGCAGCGAGGTGAGCCAGACGACGACGTAGCGGCCGCTGGCGGGCTCGTCGAGGCGGACCCGCCCCTGCGGCTCGAGCGTCGCCGTGCCCACGGGATCGAGACCCCCGACCTCGGTCGGGGCGCTGCCGGTGACGTAGACGCTCGCGTCCGCGGGTCCGCCCCCGGCCAGGGTGACCGCCACCTCGGCGACCTCCCGCTCGGAGCCGAGATCGAGCAGCAGGCCCACGCCCGTCTTGAGGCCCGACGGACCCAGCTGCTGCTCGTACCTCGACGTCCGCCAGGCGGTCGACGGGTCGCCGTCGACGGCCAGGGGAGCGAGGTCCGGGTACTCCTCCGGCGGGTCGCCGAAGGGATCGAGGTCGGTCGCGGTGACGTCCCCGATCGGCGCCGCGGCGTCGGCGCTGCCCGAGCTGCCGGGGCCGGGGGAGGGGTCGTCGTCGAGGCCCGAACCCCCGCCGCCCAGGTTGACGGCGACGACGGTGGCCAGCAGGACGAGGGCGCACAGGCCGAGGACGACCGCCAGCCGCATCCACCGGCGACCCGGGACCTCCGCGGGCACGGCGCCGTGGTCGCCCCACGCGCCTCCGCCGTCGGGCAGGTTCATCGCCGGGTCGACGACCGCGCCGGTCCCCGTGCCGTGCCCGGTGTCCCACGGCCAGTACGACGACCCGGTCGCCCCGACAGCCGGGAACCCCGTGCCGGTGGTGGACCCGCCGGGCCGGGGCCTGCGCAAGGGGGTGCCGTCCGCAGGGTCGGGCGCGAAGAGCGGCCGGTCCGGTGGCTCCTCGAACGGGGGCGGTGGTGGCACCGGCTCGGTGCGGCGCTCGAGCCAGGCGACCTCGTCGGCCTCGTCGTCGAAGATCGGCAGACCCGCCTCCGTGGGCAGCTCGACCGACGCCGGAGGACGCGGACCGTCCGTGGCCGCGTCCCCGGTCGCGCCGGCTCCGGGGTCGGATGCCGGGTCCTCCGCGTCGTGCGGCAGCAGGTCGGGGACGGGAGGCAGCACGATCGGCCCCGGCCGGGGCACTGCGGGGGTGTCCGCCGCGAGGGCTTCGGGCAGGCCGGTCGGGTCGCCCACGAAGGCCGCCAGGTGCTCCCCGATGCCGCGCGCGGAGCGCAGGTCCGGGAGGTCCCGCCACCGGCCGGAGTCGGGGTTCAGCACCGCCTCGCACACCAGGTCGAGGGGGCGGGGCACGCCGGCGCGCACCTGTCGCGGCCGCAGCACGTGCCCGTGCTCGCGGGGAGCGGCCGGGACCGCCGACGGCGAGGCACCCGCCCAGCGGCCGGTGAGCGCGGCGTACAGGAGCGCGGCGAGGTCGGTGACGTCGGTGCCGGTGCCCTGGTCCGGGAGGCCGTGCAGGGCGGCGTCGACGCAGAGGCCGATCACCTTGACGTGGCCGGTTCGCTCCACCAGGACGTTCTCCGGCACCAGCCGGCCATGGGCCACTCCGGCGGCGTGCGAGGTGGCCAGCGTGTCGGCGACCTCGCCGACCAGCCACGCCGCCTTGCGGGGCGCGAGCGGGCCGATGGTCGCGAGCAGGATGTCGAGGGAGACGCCGGAGCCCCACTCGTTCACGACGTAGCAGACGCCGTCGACGCGCTCCGCGTCCAGCACCCGCAGGACCCGCCGGTCCAGCACCGCGGCCGACCGCCGGGCAGCGGCGACCAGCCCGGTGGCCCGCTCGTCGGCGTCGTCGATGACGTGCAGCGCGACGTGCCGCTCCAGGACCCGGTCGTGCGCTCGCCAGAACCGGCCGCCCCGGCTCTCGGAGAGCAGGTCGACGAGGCGGTAGCGGTCGGCGAGGACGTCTCCGGGCCGGGCGGTGTGCGGCACTGCCTCCTCATCCCCTTCGTAGGGCGCGGTTCCGGGCCATCGTAGGGCGGTCAGCGTCGACCGGGGAGCGGAAGGCGCCGGGTGAACGTCGTGACGACCGAGGTCACCTCGTGCAGCCGCAGCAGCCGGGCCGCGACGAGGAAGACGGCGACGTCCACCCCCGTCACCACCACGGCGCTGACCGCGGCCCTGAGGTACGACGCGTCCCCGGCGAGGGGCTCGAAGGCGAGGGAGGCGAGCCAGGCGGCGGCGGTCGCGACACCGACGGCGAGCGCCATGCGCACCAGGAAGCGTACGAGGACCGGGGTGCGCAGGCCGCCCAGGCGCCGGGCGAGCACGAGGTAGGAGACGACCGCGCCGACGAGGTAGGCCACCGCGTAGGCCACCACCAGCGCCGGCGCCGTGGCCGGGTCGCCGGTGGCGTTCACCAGGACCACGGCGGCGACGATGTTCGCGGTGGCGACCGCGCACTGGATCCAGAAGACGGTCCGCGTCTGCTCGAGCGCGTAGAACCCGCGCAGCATCAGGTAGTGGACGGTGAAGAGGGCCAGCCCCGGACCGAAGAGGGCCAGGGAGGGGATGTAGTTCTCGAAGGTGTCGGCGGCCGCGCCGTAGGAGATGAGCCGGGCCAGGTCGGGTGCGATGAGGGGGAGCAGGGCCGCGAACGGCAGGACGACCGCGAGGGCGGTCCGCAGGGTGGTGCTCAGCGAGTGGCCCAGCCCGCGCAGGTCCCGCTCGGCGGCCCGCCGCGAGAGTCCCGGCAGGATCGCGGTGGCCAGCGAGACGGTGATGACCGCGTGCGGGACCATCACGATGAGGAAGGCGGCCGAGTAGACCGAGTAGCCGGTGCTGTCGGCGTCGCCGTCGATCGTGCCGGTCGAGGCCAGGCGGACGACGACCGTGTACGCGAGCTGGTTG
>NZ_JBNCOG010000065.1:0-4715 GCF_051280745.1 Nocardioides ureilyticus
GCACTACCGTGGAACATGGAGCCTCCGGGTTGGAAGTGGGCCTTCGACAAGCCACACCCCACCCGGAGGTTCTCTTCACGTCAACGACCAACCAATGCCACCAACGTCATGGCCGAATACACCTAGCGCACGACCAGCGTGGTGCCCCCGCGGGCGGGGACGAGCTCCCCGACGACCGGGTGGCCGGGCAGCTCGCCGGCCACCAGCAGCCCGCCGGAGGTCTGCGCGTCGGCGAGCAGGGTCAGAAGCGACCACCCCCACCGAAGCCGCCTCCGCCGCCCCCGCCGAAGCCACCGCCCCCGCCGAAGCCGCCGCCCCCGCCGAAGCCACCGCCCCCGCCGATACCACCGCGGGACCCGCCCCAGCCGCCGCCGCGGCCCCCCATGCCGCCGAGCGCGCCGCCGAGGATGCCACCGAGGATCAGCGACCCGGGGCTGATGCCGATACCGCCGGTGTGGATGACGGTGCCCCCGCCGGGGCCGCCTCCCCAGGAGTCGAGGTCGTGGCGGGCCTCCTCGAGCGCGCGCTCGCCGAGCTGCTCGGCCCGCTCGAGCAGCGGCTCGGCACCCTCGGGGTCCTCGCCCGCGACCTGGGCGGCGCGGCGGTGGGTGCTCATCGCCTCGGCGATGTAGGCGCGGGCCTCGTGGCCGATGGCTCCGCGCCGGGTGTTGATCGTGTGGTCGATGCTGCGCAGCCGGGCGCCGACCCGCTCGAGGCGGTCGCGCACGCGCTCCTGCACGCGGGTGGTCCGCTCGTCGTTCTCGCGGTAGCGGGCGAGCGCGGTGTCGAGGTCGTGCTCGGCCCTGGCCAGCGCGCGCAGCGCGGCGATCGGGTCGCCGCCGTCGCGGGCCGCGGAGCCCTGCGCCATCGCCCGCTCCGCCTCGGCGACCGCGGCCGTGGTGAGCGGGTCGTCGGCCGAGAGCCGCTCCGCGTCGGCGAGGTCGGAGGCGAGCGAGGCGAGCGCCTGGCTGAGGCGTGCGCCGGCGTCGGCCAGCTCGTCGCGGGCGTTGCCGACCGAGGTCAGGAGGGCGTCGGCCTGACCGATCGCCTCCTCCGCCGCGCGTGCGGCGGCGACGGCGGCCGCGCGGTTGTCGCCGTCGCGCAGGTGGTTCTCCCCCGAGGCGATGAACTCCCCGGCGGAGTCCAGCAGCGCGGAGGCCTGGGTGACGTTGCCGGCGACGGTCTCGAGGGCGGACTCGGAGTGGTGGATGCGGAGCCCGGCCAGCTCCTGCTCGGCGACGGGCACGGCTTGGCGGACCCCGCCGAGGCGCCCGCGGAGCTCGACGAGGAACTCCGGCACGCGCGCCTGCAGGTTCCGGAGTCGGTTGAACTCCTCCTCCTCCGCGTCGAGGCTGCGGTCGGCCTCGGTGGCCAGCGCGATGATGTGCTCGAGCCGCGCCCGGCGCTCGGTGTCGTCGAGACGGCCGCGCAGCTCCTCGTCGTCGAGCTCCTGCAGCAGCCGAAACGCCTCGGCCGAGCCGGACCGGGCGCGCTCCAGCGCCTGCCCGAACCGGCGGGTGGCCTGGACGCCGAACTGGGCCTCGGCGAACGCGAGCTCCTCGGCCGAGGAGCGGATGGCGTCGTCGACGTCGACCAGGGCGACGGCGACGTCGCTGCGCAGGTCGTCGAGCGAGCGCTGGGGCGGAGGCGGCGGGCCAGCATTCACGACGGGCCCCTGGGAGGGCGACCCGGCGGCGCGGCTGGCCCGGCGGGCCAGCATGAAGAGGCCGACGATCACGGCGAACGGCAGGAACAGGCAGAGCAGGCCGCCGAAGCCGGCGCCGATGAAGCCCAGGCCCGGGCCGACGTTCGACCCGACGCCGCCGTCGCCGAGCTCACCGCCGGCCTCGCCGGCCAGCGCCGCGGCGTACCCCTCCACGGCGGCCTCGACCGCACCGGCCCAATCGCCGTTCCCCAGTGCCGGCTCGATGTACGCCGCTCGAACCTGGCGGTCATCCTCGGGGCTCAGCCCGGACTCGGCGGTGGTCCAGGTGGAGTAGCGCTCGTCCTCGACGGCGACGGCGAGCAGCACGTCGTCGCCGCCCATGCCGGAGGTCGCATAGGTCTGCTGGGCCCACTCCTCGCTCGGCAGTCCGTCGAAGCTGTCGACGTAGACGGCGAAGAGCTGGATCCCCTCCTCGCGCGCCTGATCGAGGACGCCGGCGAGCCGGGTCTCCTCGTTGTCGGTGAGAACCCCGGCGCGGTCGGTGACGCTGGCCGGTACGTCGAATGGCGGCTCGAGGTGGACGGGCGACGCCGGCGCCACGGCGGCCGTCCGGGCCGGGGCCTCGGCCGAGGCGGCCGCTGCCGGCGCAATCGTCAGGGCCGCCGTCATCGCGACGACGGAGATACGGGAAGCCAGCACCGGCTGCTCGTACCCGCCCCCTCCCCGGCCAAACGACCTACCGGACGACGAGCGTCCGTTCGCCGCGGGCGGGCACGAGCTCCCCGACGACCGGGTGGCCGGGCAGCTCGCCGGCCACCAGCAGCCCGCCGGAGGTCTGCGCGTCGGCGAGCAGGACCAGCTCGTCGTCGTCGACGCCCGCCTCGAGGTGCGGGCGGACCCAGTCCAGGTTCCGGCGGCTGCCGCCCGGCACGAACCCGTCGCGCAGCGCCTCGCGCGCCCCGTCGACGTACGGCACGGCGGCGGCGTCGAGGACCGCGGTGACCCCGCTGGCGCGGGCCATCTTGTGCAGGTGGCCCAGCAGGCCGAAGCCGGTGACGTCGGTGGCGGCGAGGAGCCCGGCGGCGACGGCGGCGCGGGCGGCGTCGCGGTTGAGGGTGGTCATCACCTCGATGGCCTGCTCGAAGCGCTCACCGGTCGCCTTGTGCCGGTTGTTGAGGACGCCGAGGCCGAGCGGCTTGGTCAGCGTGAGCGGTACGCCGGGGCGCGCGGCGTCGTTGCGCAGCAGCCGGTCCGGGTGGCCGATGCCGGTGACGGCCAGGCCGTACTTCGGCTCCGGGTCGTCGATGCTGTGCCCGCCGGCGAGGTGGGCGCCGGCCGGGGCGCAGGCGTCGGCCCCGCCGCGGAGCACCTCGGCGGCGACCTCGAACGGGATCCGGTCCCGCGGCCAAGCCAGCAGGTTGATCGCCACGACCGGCTCCCCGCCCATCGCGTAGACGTCGGAGAGCGCGTTGGTGGCGGCGATCCGCCCGAAGTCGTAGGCGTCGTCGACGACGGGGGTGAAGAAGTCGGCCGTCGCGATGAGGGCCCGCTCCCCGTCGATCCGCACCGCTGCCGCGTCGTCGCCGGAGTCCAGCCCGACGAGCAGGTCGCCGGTCGGGTCCTGCGCCGTCCGGCCGCCTGGCAGGTCGGCCAGCACCCGCTCCAGCTCCCCCGGCGGCACCTTGCAGGCGCATCCGCCGCCCGACGCGGACTGGGTGAGGCGCAGGCCGGCCGCGGGGGTGGTCATGCCGGTGACGGTAGCGCGCGCCGGGCGGGTGGGTGGCGGTGCGACGGGTAGGGTCGCGACGGAGGCGTTTCTCGTCTGGTGACGGGCGCGGTCCTCAACACCGTAGTGGCCGAGCATCTCGGTCAGGCGGGTTCGATTCCCGTCCGCCTCCGCCAAGACAACCGCTGAGCCAAGACAACCGCTGAGCCAAGCCGAACCAGCCCAACCAGCCGACTGCGCCAGGAGGTGCCGGGTGCTCGACCGCGACGCCCGGCGTGCCACTCCCCGCACCGACGCTGTGCTGGCCGACCCGCGGCTGCGCGAGGCGGCGGCCCGCCTGGGCGACCGGCTGGTGAAGCAGTCCGTCGTGGCGGCGTTGGACCGCTGCCGCCGCGGGGAGCTCGCCCCCGAAGAGGTCGCCGACGCCGCCGTCGCGGCGCTCCCCCGCCACGCCACCGCGCTGCGCCGGGTGCTCAACGCCACCGGCGTCGTGGTGCACACCAACCTCGGCCGCGCACCGCTCTCGGCCGCCGCGGTCGAGGCACTGGCCGTGGCCGCCGGCGCCACCGACGTCGAGCTCGACCTCGCCACCGGCCGCCGGGGACGGCGCGGCCGCTCGACCACCGCCGCGCTGTCGGCCGCCGTGCCCGACGCAGGCGGGGTGCACGTCGTCAACAACGGCGCCGCGGCGCTCGCGCTCGTGACGTGCGCGCTCGCGATGGGCCGCACGATCGTGGTCGCCCGCGGCGAGCTGGTCGAGATCGGTGACGGCTTCCGCATCCCCGAGCTGCTGGAGTCCGTCGGCGCCCGGCTGCGCGAGGTGGGTACGACGAACCGGGTGCACCTCGCCGACTACGAGGCCGCCGTCGACGACTCGACGGCCTTCGTGCTGAAGGTCCACCCGTCGAACTTCCAGGTCACCGGCTTCACCTCCAGCGTCCCCGTCCGCCAGCTGGCGACCCTGCCGGTGCCCGTGGTGGCCGACATCGGCTCCGGCCTGCTGACCCCCCACCCGCGGCTGCCGGACGAGCCGAGCGCCTCGGCCGCCCTGCGCGAGGGTGCCGCGCTGGTCACCGCCTCGGGCGACAAGCTGCTCGGCGGTCCGCAGTGCGGCCTGCTGCTCGGCAAGGCGGCGCTGGTGGAGTCGCTGCGCCGGCACCCGTTCGCGCGGGCGCTCCGGGTCGACAAGCTGACCCTCGCCGCCCTCGAGGCGACCCTGACCGGGCCGACCCCGCCGGTGGCGGCCGCGCTCGCCGCCGACCCGGCCGCGCTGCTGGACCGGGCCTGCCGGCTCGCCGAGGCGCTGGGCGACCCCGCCGAGGC
>NZ_JBNCOG010000066.1:0-4647 GCF_051280745.1 Nocardioides ureilyticus
AGCAGCGCCTCCGCGGCGGCCGGGTCGCCCGGAGCGCCGGCTGCGGGCTGGCGCCAGGCGCGGGCCAGCGCGTCCCCCAGCAGCCGCTCGGCACGGGCGGGGTCGTCGGCGGTGAGCGCGCAGGCCCGGCGCCACAGGGCGGGACCGTGCTGCTCGACGTACGCCGCCAGGTCGGCCATCAGCCACCCGGCCCCACACCGTGCGTCCGCATGGTTGCAGGATCCCACAGGGGGCCCGAAGGTCCGCGAGATGACGTTCGGGTGAACCGCGCGCCGGCCGTCGGCGCGCCCGGTTAGGCTTGTGGACTTGCCGTTCCGGGATCGCGACGACCGGGCGGCGGTCCGCGGGCACGTCGCACGAGGTGGAGATCCGACCCTTGTCCGAAGAGCAGAGCCAGCAGTCCGGTGCCCAGCAGGGAGGGGCCGAGCAGACAGCGGCAGAGCGTGCCGAGCAGCTGGAGGACCGAGAGATCGGTCGCGAGCAGGAGTACGTCGACCGCGTGTACCGGCAGCTGGGTGACTCCGCCGCAGCGGCCCGGAAGCTGGCCCGCGAGGGCCACGACCGGGGGAAGCTGGGCCACGAGGGCGGCCTGGTCGAGCGCGACGCCATGGTGTTCCAGGCCGCGAAGCGGATCGCCCAGCTCGACGCCGCCCACGAGGGCCTGGTCTTCGGCCGGTTGGACATGAAGCCCGAGCTCGACCCGGCGCCGCGCTACATCGGTCGCATCGGGCTGCGCGACGCCCAGCGCGACTCGCTGCTCATCGACTGGCGCGCGCCCGCCGCCGCCGTGTTCTACCAGGCGACCGCCGCCGAGCCGCACTCCGTCGTACGCCGCCGCGTGCTGCGCTGCGCCGGGCCGCGGGTGGTGGGCGTCGAGGACGAGCTGCTCGATGCCGAGGCGCTCGAGGAGTCGGGGCTCGACCTGCCGATCGTCGGCGAGGGTGCCCTGATGGCGCAGCTCTCCCGCGCCCGCGACCGCTCGATGCACTCGATCGTCGCGACCATCCAGGCCGAGCAGGACAAGGCGATCCGCGCGCCGGGCAAGGGTGTCGTCGCCATCTCCGGCGGGCCGGGCACCGGCAAGACCGTCGTGGCGC
Source organism: Nocardioides ureilyticus (assembly GCF_051280745.1). NCBI lineage: Bacteria > Bacillati > Actinomycetota > Actinomycetes > Propionibacteriales > Nocardioidaceae > Nocardioides > Nocardioides ureilyticus. The sequence continues at coordinate 1,098 of NZ_JBNCOG010000066.1, forward strand.
TGCACCGCGCGGCGTACCTGCTCTACACCGACCGTCGGCGCTACGAGTCCGGTGGCGTGCTCGTCGTGGGCCCGAGCGGGGTGTTCATGCGCTACATCGAGCGGGTGCTCCCCAGCCTGGGCGAGACGGCCGTGGCGCTGCGGTCCCTCGGTGAGGTGGTCGACGGCGTCCGCGCCACCCGTCACGACGAGCCGGCCGTCGCCGACGTCAAGGGTGCGGCGCGGATGGCGGAGCTGATCCGTCGCGCCGCGCGCCAGCAGGCGCCCGGCAGCCCCACCGACTTCCGCATCTTCTGGCGCGACGACACCATCGTGCTCGACCGGGCGCTGCTCGGCCGGCTGCGCCGCCAGCTGATGTCGCAGGGGCGGCGCAACAAGCAGCTGCCGCGGGTGGCCCCCACCCTGCTCGACGCGATGTGGCGCCAGGTCCGCGGTGAGCGCGGCCGTGAGCGTGGGCGGGAGTCGTTCGACGAGGAGATGCTGTCCGACCAGCGCTTCGTCGACTTCGCCGTCGCCTGGTGGCCGCCGCTGGACGCGCCCACGGTGCTGGGCTGGCTGCGCGACCCCGAGTTCCTCGCGCGGGTCGCCGAGGGCGTCGTCACCCCCGAGGAGCAGCGGCTGCTCTCGAAGTCGTGGTCCGGGGCCACCGACCTCTCCGTGGAGGACGTCGCGCTGCTCGACGAGCTGCGCTACGCGCTCGGCGACGTCCCGGCCAAGCCGGAGGACGATCGCGACGACCCGCTGGCGGTCATCGAGGGCGCGGTGGACCTGCAGGAGCTCACCACCGCCTCCGACCGGGAGTACGCCCCGTCCGGCCGGGCCTGGGCGCCGCCGCAGCACCGGATCGAGGACGACGGCTTCGCCCACGTGCTGGTCGACGAGGCGCAGGACCTCACGCCGATGCAGTGGCGGATGGTCGGCCGGCGTGGCCGCGCGGCCTCCTGGACCATCGTCGGCGACCCGGCGCAGTCGTCCTGGCCGGTGCGCGAGGAGGCGGAGGAGGCGCGCGCCGCGGCCCTGGAGGGGAAGCAGGTCCACTCCTTCCACCTCTCGACCAACTACCGCAACAGCGCCGAGATCTACGCGTACGCCGCGGCGTACGCCCGGCGCGTCGGGCTCGACGCCGACCTCCCCACCGCCGTCCGGTCGACCGGCGTCGAGCCGGTCGAGCTGACCGACGTGGCCGACGTCGAGGCCGAGACCCGGCGGGCCGTGGTCGAGATGGCCGGCCAGGTCGCCGGCACGGTCGGCATCGTGGTGCCCGCCGCCCGGCGCTCCGAGGTCAACGCGTGGCTCGCGTCGTGGCCGGAGCTGGCCCAGGACGCCCGCGGCGCGCGTGCCGCGGTCGACTCCTCGGTCACGCCGTCCGGCGAGGACCGGGTCGTGGTGCTGACCGGCCTGGACACCAAGGGGCTGGAGTTCGACGGGATCGTCGTCGTCCGGCCGCAGGAGATCGAGGACGAGTCGGCCACCGGGCGCGCGACGCTCTACGTGGTGCTCACCCGCGCCACGCAACTGCTCACGACCATCAGCTGACCAGCCCCGACCGGCGACCCGGCCGCGACAACTAGAGTTCGCCCATGACCCAGAAGCCGAACGCCCGGGACGCCATCGCCGCGCTCCAGGGGCACGAGGCCTGGGCGATCATCCGCCGATCGACGCGCGCCGGCGCCAAGCCCACGGTCGGCCTGGTCGGTGGCCGGCGCAGCGTGGTCGGGTCGATCCTCGACGTACCGCTCGAGGAGGGCCCCGCCCCCGACGGCCAGGTCGCGGACCGCCTGCTCGCGGTGCCGTTCCGCCAGGTGGCCGAGCGCGGGTTCGAGGCGCACGACGACGGCACGCCGCTGGTGGTGGTCGACGTCGAGACCGAGCTCGAGTACTCCGTCGCCGAGGTCGCCGAGGCGATCGACGAGGTGCCGGTCGAGCTGACCGACCGCGGCGGGTTCGAGACCGACGACGAGGAGTACGGCAAGCTCGTCGACGCCATCATCCGCGACGAGATCGGCCAGGGCGAGGGCGCCAACCTCGTCGTGGGCCGGCACTACCGCGCGACGGTCGCCGACTGGAACGCGCAGACGGCCCTCACCGTCTTCAAGCGGCTCCTGGAGCGCGAGCGCGGGGCGTACTGGACCTACGTCTTCTTCACCGGCGACCGCTACCTCATCGGCGCCAGCCCCGAGCGGCACGTGTCGATCCACGGCGGCGACGTCCGGATGAACCCGATCAGCGGCACCTTCCGCATCCCGCGCGAGCCCGACGCCGACGTCAAGGGCCGGCTGATGGAGTTCCTCCACGACGAGAAGGAGATCTACGAGCTCTTCATGGTCGTCGACGAGGAGCTCAAGATGATGTGCGACATCTGCAACCAGGGCGGCCAGGTCCTCGGCCCGTTCCTCAAGCCGATGAGCCGCCTCGTCCACACCGAGTACCTCCTCGCCGGCCGCACCGACCGCGACCCGCGCGAGGTGCTGCGCGACACGATGTACGCCGCGACGGTCACCGGCAGCCCGGTGGAGAACGCCTGCCGGCTGATCAAGGCCTACGAGACCGAGGGGCGCGGCTACTACGGCGCCGCCCTGGCGATCCTCGGCCGCGACGCCCAGGGCGGGCCGGTCGTCGACAGCCCGATCGTGATCCGCACCGCCGACGTCGACCTCGACGGCAACCTCAAGGTCACCGCCGGCGCGACCCTGGTCCGCGACTCCGACGCGGCGTACGAGGTGGCGGAGACCCACGCGAAGGCCGGCGGCATCCTCAGTGCCTTCGGCCTGGTCCCGCCCGCCCCGACGCCGGACGTCGACGTCGCGGAGCTGGTCAGCGACGAGGACGTGCTGCTGGCGCTCAACGCCCGCAACCGGCGGCTGTCGTCGTTCTGGCTCACCGACCAGGGCGGCTCCGCCCCCGACCCCCGCCTGGCCGGCAGGAGCGCGGTGATCCTCGACGGCGAGGACGACTTCGTGAACATGCTGCGCCACGTGCTCGGCGTCCTCGGCATGACCAGCACGGTGGTGCGCCACGAGGAGTACGTCCCCGGGTGCCTCGACGGCCACGACCTGGTGATCGTCGGTCCCGGCCCGGGCGACCCGCGCGACGACGACGACCCGAAGATGCGCAACCTGCGCGCGGCCGTCGCCGAGCTGCTCGAGGCCGAGCGGCCGTTCCTGGCCGTCTGCCTGGGCCACCAGGCGCTGTGCCACCGGCTCGGCATCCCGCTGGCCTACAAGGACATCGTCTTCCAGGGCACCCAGTCCGCGGTCCCGCTCGAGGGGCGCACCGAGCGGGTGGGCTTCTACAACACCTTCGTCGGGCGGGTCTCGACAGGCTCGACCGACGAAGGGGGCACCGTGCTGCCCGAAGGGGTCCGGGTCGACGCCGATCCCGCGACGGGGGACGTGCACCACCTGGTGGGGCCGCACTTCCGGGGCATCCAGTTCCACGCGGAGTCGATCCTCACCGAGCGTGGCTACGACCTGCTCCACGACATGGTGGTCTCGCTGCTCCTCGACGAGGGGTGAGGAAGCCGGTGGACGTCGTGGTGGTCGACCACCACG
>NZ_JBNCOG010000067.1:0-3713 GCF_051280745.1 Nocardioides ureilyticus
GGCCAGCGAGGCGGCCAGCGGCTTCGCCGCGGTGCGGTCGTCGTCCTGCCCCGCGGCGGGCGCGTCCGCCGGGGGCAGTGTGGTGTCGGCGGGCCCGGGACCGAGGAGGGCCGCCGCCGTCGCCGGGGCCCCGGGCTCCGGTGCCGGACCGGGCGCGGGGAGCCGCCCGGCGTCGATGTCGCGGACGATCGACAGCAGCGCCTCGCGCAGGTCGGTGGCCGACTGCACCCGTTGCGCGGGGTCCTTGTGCAGGACGTGGGCCAGCAGCTCGTCGATCCGCTCGTCGACCGGGTCGCCGGTCTCGAGCTGCGGGATCGGGCTGTTGACGTGGCTGTTGATCATTTGGAAGTCGGTGCCGGCGTACGGCGCGTCCCCGGTGAGGACCGCCCACAGCAGGCAGCCCACGGAGTAGACGTCGCCACGCTCGTCGGCGGGGTGGCCGAAGTGCCGCTCGGGCGCCATGTACGCCGGGCTGCCCACCAGCGTCCCGGCCCGGGTCAGGCCCTCCCGGTCCGCGTTGCGGCCGTCCAGGGCGATGCCGAAGTCGGCGAGGTAGGGGATCAACCCCTCGGGGCGGCTCCACAGCAGGACGTTGCCGGGCTTGACGTCGCGGTGGATCACCCCGGCGGCGTGCGCGTCGGCGAGCGCCTCGCAGGTCTGCGCCACCAGCGTCAGCGCGGCGCGCCGGTCGAGCGGCCCGTGCTCGGCGAGCCAGTTGCGCAGGTCGCCGTCGGGGAAGAGCTCGGTGACGAAGTAGACGGTGTCGTCGTGCTCGCCGTACTCGTGGATGCCGACGATGTTGCGCGAGCGGATCCGCGCCAGCACCGAGGCCTCCCGCTCGAAGCGGGCGTGGAAGTCCTCCCGGTCGGGCAGCGAGGGGAGCACGATCTTGAGGGCGACCGAGCGGTTGAGGACCTTGTCGACGGCCTCGTAGACGACGCCCATCCCGCCGTGGCCGATGCGGCGCACGATGCGGTAGCGACCGTCGTACTCGTCGTCGACCTTCGGGTATCCCATGCCTGCCTCGTCCGGGCCCGGCGGCCCACCGCGGGGAGTTTACCGACCGGCGTGGTCGGTGAAACCCCTCGATCGGTCACGAGCGGGTCACGACCGCCGCGCGTACGTCGTGGTCCGCTCGAGCACCGGGCGGCCGATGCCCGCGCCGATCTCGACGAGCTCGGCGACCGTCTTCGCGGAGCCGTGCTCGGAGCCGGCCATCCGCGAGATGGTCTCCTCCATCAGGGTGCCGCCGAGGTCGTTGGCGCCGGACCGCAGCATGGTCCGGGTGCCCTCGACGCCGAGCTTGACCCAGCTGGTCTGGATGTTGTCGATGCGCCCGTGCAGCATGATCCGCGCCATCGCGTGCACCGCCCGGTTGTCACGGAGGGTGGGGCCGGGCCGGGCCACGCCCGCGAGGTAGATCGGTGCGGAGGTGTGCACGAACGGCAGCGGGACGAACTCGGTGAAGCCCGCACCACCCGCCTCGCGCGCGGTGTCCTGCAGGCCGGCGAGCAGCCGCAGGTGCCCGACCCAGTGCCGCGGGTGGTCGACGTGGCCGTACATCATCGTGGAGGTGGTGGGGATCCCGACCCGGTGCGCGGTGCTGACCACCTCGACCCAGGTGCGGGTGGGGAGCTTGCCCTTGGTGAGGACCCACCGCACCTCGTCGTCGAGGATCTCCGCCGCGGTCCCGGGGATCGACCCGAGCCCGGCCTCGCGCGCCTTGATGAGGAAGTCCTCGGTGCTCAGCCCGGTCCGGGCGGTGCCGTTGACGATCTCCATGGGGGAGAAGGCGTGCACGTGCATCTCCGGCACCCGCTGCTTGACCGCCGTGACGAGGTCGAAGTAGGCCGTCGCCGGTAGCTCGGGGTCGATCCCGCCCTGCATGCAGACCTCGGTCGCGCCGAGCTCCCACGCCTCCTCGGCTCGGTCGGCGACCTGGTCGAGGGAGAGGGAGAAGGCGTCGGCGTCGGTGCGTCGCTGGGCGAAGGCGCAGAACCGGCAGCCGACGTAGCAGACGTTGGTGAAGTTGATGTTCCGGTTGACCACGTAGGTCACGTCGTCGCCGACGACCTGGCGGCGGAGGTCGTCGGCCAGCCGGCAGACCTCCTCGAGCAGGTCGCCCTCCGCGGTCATCAGCGTCAGCGCGTGCTCCTCCGCGAGCCCGCCGGGGTCGGCCTCGGCGGCCGCGAGGGCCTCCCGTCCCTCGGCGTGCAGCACCGCCGGGGTGCCGGTGGCCGAGGCGGCGTCGCGCACCGAGTCCCAGTCGCCGTAGACGTCGGCGAAGTCCGAGCGCCGGTCCTCGCTGCGCCCCTCCGTGTCGACGGCCGTGTGGAGGTCGGTGCGGCCGGTGCTGCGCAGCGACTCCGCGCCGCCGTCCGGCTCCTGCCACGGCAGCCCGGTGGGCCGTACGCCGGGGCGCGCCAGGCCGGCCCGCGGTCCGGCGCGCTCGGCGAGCGCGGCGACGTGGCCGGCGATGCGGGGGTCCAGCCAGGGGCTGCCCTCGTCGAGGGCCTGCCGCACGTACTCGGGGTGCACGGTGAGCCGCGCGGCCAGCTCGAAGCCGCTCTCGGCGGTGAGCGCGCGCAGCCGCTCCAGGGACGGCCACGGCCGCTCGGGGTTGACGTGGTCGGGGGTGAGCGGGGAGACCCCGCCCCAGTCGTCGACACCGGCGTCGAGCAGCGCGCGACACTCCGCCGAGCCCTGCGCGTGGTCGACCAGGTTCGGCGGCGCCTGCACCCGGGCGCGGGGGCCGAGGACGATCCGGGTGACCGCGATGGCGGCGCGGTACTCGGCCAGCCCGAGGTCGTCGACGTGGCGCATCGCGGTGTCGGGCTTCGCGCGGAAGTTCTGGACGATCACCTCCTGCACGTGGCCGTAGGCGCGGGCGTTCGCCCGGAGGGCGAAGATGGTCTCGGCGCGCTCGGCGAGCGTCTCGCCGATCCCCACGAGCAGGCCGGTCGTGAAGGGGATGGAGAGCCGCCCGGCGTCCTCGAGCACGCGCAGGCGGACGGCGGGATCCTTGTCGGGCGACCCGAAGTGGGCCAGGCCCTTGGTCTCGTGCAGGCGGCGCGAGGTGGTCTCGAGCATCATGCCCATCGAGGGCGAGACCGGCTTGAGCCGGTTCATCTCCTCCCAGCTCATCACGCCGGGGTTGAGGTGCGGCAGCAGGCCGGTCTCCTCCAGCACCCGCACCGCCATCGCCCGCACGTAGGCCAGCGTCGAGTCGTACCCCTGCTCGTCCAACCACTCCCGAGCCTCCGGCCAGCGGTCCTCCGGCCGGTCGCCGAGGGTGAAGAGGGCCTCGAGGCAGCCGAGCCGGGCGCCGTCGGCGGCGATCGCCAGGATCTCGTCGGGCGAGAGGTACGGCGCGCGCCCCTCCCGCGCCGCCTGACCCGGCGTCTCGACGAACGTGCAGTAGTGGCACCGGTCGCGGCACAGGCGCGTCACCGGGATGAAGACCTTGGGGGAGTACGTCACGAGGGGGCGCCCGTCGACCACCCGGCCGGCGGCGACGAGCCCCGCGTCGCGCACCTTCGCGGCGGCGGCGCAGAGCCGGTCGAGCTCCTCGCCGGTCGCCGCGAGCAGCGCCTCGGCCTCGCCGACGTCGAGCGCGGGGGGGGGGGGGGGGGGGGGGCGGGGGGGGGGGGGGGGGGGGGGGGGGGGGGGGGGGGGGGGGGGGTGGGGGGGCGCCGGGGGGGGGGGGGGGCGGG
>NZ_JBNCOG010000068.1:0-3537 GCF_051280745.1 Nocardioides ureilyticus
CACGCCGCGGTGGTGCTCGCCGCGCGCTCCTACGACGCCGAGCGCGACGCTGCCGAGCACGCGCGGCTCGCCGCGGAGGCCGCCGAACTCCGGGCAGCGGCCGAGGCCCGGGTGGCCGAGCTGACCGCCGACCTCGCGGCCGCCCACGAGGCGCGGCTCGCCGCCGAGCGGGCCGCCGAGGAGCAGTCGGCCCTGCGGCGGGTGGCCGAGGAGAAGGCCGAGCAGCGGGCGATGGAGCGCAGCGCGGTCGAGGCCGCCGTACGACACCAGACCGAGCTGGTCGAGGCGGCCCTCGAGGACCGCCTCGCCGCGGAGCAGCGGGCCGCCGAGCTGGCCGAGCAGCTCACCGAGGCGCGCGGTGGTGCGCCGTCGGTGTCATCGGCGTCATCGGCGTCCCCGGCGTCATCGGCGTCCCCGGCGGCGGCCGCATCCACCGCGGCACCCGTGGCAGGGACGCCGGCCTCCGATGCTTCCCCGGACGAGACGGCGCTGGACGTGACCGGGCGGCACATGGCGCGGGAGGCCTACCTGCTCAGTGCCGCGGTCGTGGCGGTGCTGACCGCGCTGGCCTACCTGCAGGGGTACGACCGGCCGTGGGTGCTCGGTGCCGGAGCCGCCCTCGTCCTCCTCCTGCTCGTGCTGTGGGCGACCCGCCGGCCCTCGGCGAGGGCGACGGTGCGCGGCGGCCTCGTCGACATCCGCGCCGGTGGCAGCCACCACAGCTTCGACCTGTCGAACCCGCAGACCGAGGTGGAGGTCGTCGGCACCCCCGGCCGGCGGGGCTGGAAGGTGCTGTTCCTCCGCCGGAACCTGCCGCCGTTCGAGGTCGACGCCTCGATGGTCGACCCGCACGAGTTCACGGCCGTGCTGAGGCAGTGGCGGCCGGACGCCTGAGCCTGGGCGCCGGTGGTCGGCGCAGCGTCCGGGCCACCACCATCGTTCACTTGCTGGCTCGTGGTGGGGCTGCCCCGCGTGACGAGCGGCCCCTACCCACCAGAACCGAACAAGTGAACGATCCGGGTGGCCGACCGACGTCGTCCGCAGGCCTGGCTCAGGGGCGCAGCCGCCGGCGCAGGGTGTCGGCGACCTCGGCGCAGGCGGCGCGCGAGGTGCGGCCGGCGCCGACGATGTTGAAGAAGCCGTGGATCTGGTCGGTGAACCGCTCGAGCTCGACCTCGACGCCGGCGTCGGCCAGCTTGCGGGCGTAGGCCTCGCCCTCGTCGCGGAGCGGGTCGAAGCCGGCGGTCACGACGTACGCCGGAGCCAGCCCCTCCGGCACCTCGGCGAGGAGCGGCGCCGCGCGAGGGTCCGAGCGGTCGGGCACGTGCGGCAGGTAGCTGCGGCTGGCCAGCTCCATGAACTCCGTGGTCAGGAAGAACCCCGACCCGAACATCCGCGCACTCTCCGAGCGGCGCTCGGAGTCGGTCACCGGGTAGACCAGCAGCTGGAAGGCGCACGGCCAGCCCTCGGTCGCCGCGTGCCGGGCGACGCCGGCCGCGAGGTTGCCGCCGGCGGAGTCCCCGCCGACCGCGATCCGGGCCGGGTCGGCGCCGTGCTCGGCGGCGTGGTCGAGCACCCAGCGGTAGGCGGCCAGCGCGTCGTCGTACGCCGCGGGGAACGGGTGCTCCGGCGCGAGCCGGTAGTCGACCGCGAGCACGCGGACGCCGGACCGCTCGGCCAGGAACCGGCAGGCCGCGTCGTGGGTCTGCAGGTCACCGAAGAAGAATCCGCCGCCGTGGAAGAAGACGAGCAGCGGGCCAGGGGTCTCGACAGGCTCGACCGACGACGAAGGGGTGTAGAGCCGGCCGAGCAGCCCGTCGAGGGAGAGGTCGCGGACCGAGCCGATCGGCTGGCGTCCGCCGGTCAGCGAGGTCTGCCGGACCGCCGCCTGCCGGCCCAGCTCGATCTCCAGCGACTCGATGGCCGGCTCGCGGGTCACCTGCTGCACGCGCAGCATCAGCTGGAGGTCGGTGGCGAGGATCTGCCCGTCCTTGACCACCGGCCGGCCGGCCAGCCGGCGTTGGACCGGCTCGGGCAGCGCCATCAGCCCGCGGAGGGTGGCCGCCTCGACGGTCGTCCTGAGCTGGCTGAGTCGCGCGAGTGTCTGCCCGGGTGTCTGCACGGGGCGTGACGATAGCGACCCGGGCAGGCCGAGGGCACCCGCGGCCACGGACGCCGACGCCGGGCGCCGACCCTGAGGTCGACACCCGGCGTCGTGCGGTCGAGGCGGTCGGTCAGTCGTTGCGGTCCAGCCGCACCAGACCGGTCGGGTACCGGTCGCGGGCGGAGACGTACACCCGACCGCGGGAGGTGTCCACGGAGACGCCGTACACCTTGTTGCCGTAGGCGTGCGCGGCCAGCCGCGCCACCTGGGAGAGGTCGGCGGTGCTGAGCACGGTCACCCCCGAGTCGTCGAAAGTGGTCGACGCATGGCCGAGGTAGACCCGGCCGACGACCGGGTCGACCGCCACCGAGCGCCACATCGGCGCCGCGAGCGGCACCTCCTCCAGGACCTCGTACGACGCGCCGTCGATGACCCGGAGCCCCACGGTCCCGGCGCCGTTCTCGTTGGAGAGGTACACCCGGTCGTTGACCGCGTCGTAGGCGATCCCGTGCGAGCTCCACCCCGCGCCGGGGATCTCGACCCGCTGGACCGCCTCCCCCGTCGAAGCGTCGGCGACGAAGAAGCCCGTGCCACGGGTGGCGGCCAGGACCCGGCCCCGCTCCACGTCGACGTCGAAGCCGCGCGCCTTCGCATCGAGGGTGAACGGCCCCCGCACCAGGGCGTCGGTGTCCTGGTCGAGGACCACCCAGCGGTTGTCGTAGGCGACGTAGAGCTCGCCGGCCGCCTCGTCCAGCGCGACGTCACGCACGCCCTCCTCCTCCGCACCGGGGACGGAGATGGTGCGCAGCGTCGTGTCCGTCACCGGGTCGATGACCCGGATCCGGGCGGGCCGCATCTCGCTCGCGACGTAGACGTGCCCGGTCGAGAGGTCCACGACCGAGCCCACCGGGCGGTCGTCGGTGTCCGCGTCGGTCGCGTCCGGGATCGCTGCCATCGCCACCGGCGTGTACGCCGTGCCGGTCGGCGGGTCCGGGTCGGGCTCCGGCTCGGGGTCGGGGTCGGGGTCGGGCTCCGGGTCCGGCTCATCGCCCTGGATCCGCTCGCTCACGGTGACGGCGACGGGGTCGAGCTCCTCGCCCGGCGGGTTCAACCGGTGGTCCCGGTTCGACACGTAGACCCGCTGCCGCTCCTCGTCGACCGCGATCCCGTACCCGTCCTTGCCGAACTCCGGACCCGCCTTGTCAGCCAACAACCGACCCGAGTCCGCGTCATAGACACTGAACCCGCCCGACCCGGCCGAGGTCCCGGTGAAGCCGACGTACAACAGACCGTTCGTCGAGTCGAAGTCCACCTGCCGCGCATTCGCCCGCGTCGGCGACTCCCACACCGACCCGAAGTCACCAGCAGCATCGAAGACCTCGACGTTCTTCACGTCCGTCAGCTCCTCGAAGTACGCCACCGCCACCTGCCCG
>NZ_JBNCOG010000069.1:0-3380 GCF_051280745.1 Nocardioides ureilyticus
CTGTTGCCGGCGGGGTGTTTCCAGGTCTCTGTTCACATGTGATGGATCGTGTGCGCCACCCAGGCACCCCGCCAAGCGGGGGCACCACGGGAGCGTGTGTGGTGAATTGGTTCGTGGACGCGAGCACTCGAGGAAACAACACGTTGGTTGTTGTCTTGGTTGAGTGAGTGTGGGACAAGCCCTCGGCCTATTAGTACCGGTCGGCTAGGCATTACTGCTGTACACCTCCGGCCTATCAACCCAGTGTTCTGCTGGGGGCCTTACCCACTTGACGTGGTGGGAAACCTCATCTTGAAACGTGCTTCCCGCTTAGATGCATTCAGCGGTTATCACTTCCGAACGTAGCTAACCAGCCGTGCCCCTGGCGGGACAACTGGCACACCAGAGGTTCGTCCATCCCGGTCCTCTCGTACTAGGGACAGCCTTTCTCAAGTTTCCTGCGCGCGCGGCGGATAGGGACCGAACTGTCTCACGACGTTCTAAACCCAGCTCGCGTGCCGCTTTAATGGGCGAACAGCCCAACCCTTGGGACCTGCTCCAGCCCCAGGATGCGACGAGCCGACATCGAGGTGCCAAACCATCCCGTCGATATGGACTCTTGGGGAAGATCAGCCTGTTATCCCCGGGGTACCTTTTATCCGTTGAGCGACCACGCTTCCACATGCCGTGGCCGGATCACTAGTTCCGACTTTCGTCCCTGCTCGACATGTCTGTCTCACAGTCAAGCTCCCTTGTGCACTTACACTCGCCACCTGATTGCCAACCAGGCTGAGGGAACCTTTGAGCGCCTCCGTTACATTTTAGGAGGCAACCGCCCCAGTTAAACTACCCATCAGGCACTGTCCCTGATCCGGATTACGGACCTAGGTTAGACATCTAGTACGACCAGAGTGGTATTTCAACGATGACTCCACACTCACTGGCGTGAATGCTTCACAGTCTCCCACCTATCCTACACAAGCCGAACCAAACACCAATACCAAACTATAGTAAAGGTCCCGGGGTCTTTCCGTCCTGCCGCGCGTAACGAGCATCTTTACTCGTAGTGCAATTTCGCCGAGTCCACGGTTGAGACAGCGCCCAAGTCGTTACTCCATTCGTGCAGGTCGGAACTTACCCGACAAGGAATTTCGCTACCTTAGGATGGTTATAGTTACCACCGCCGTTTACTGGGGCTTAAGTTCTGAGCTTCACCACTTACGTGGCTGACCCGTCCCCTTAACCTTCCAGCACCGGGCAGGAGTCAGTCCGTATACATCGTCTTACAACTTCGCACGGACCTGTGTTTTTAGTAAACAGTCGCTTGGGCCTGGTCTCTGCGGCCATCACCGCTACCACCCGCGAAGGGTGTCACGGATCCGGCCCCCCTTCTCCCGAAGTTACGGGGGCATTTTGCCGAGTTCCTTAACCATGGTTCGCTCGATCGCCTTGGTATTCTCTACCTGATCACCTGAGTCGGTTTGGGGTACGGGCGGCGCGTAGCTCGCTAGAGGTTTTTCTCGACAGCATAGGATCACCCACTTCCCCATACGGGTCCCCATCAGATCTCAGACTCGGCATTGAAGCCAGAACAGCGGATTTGCCTACCGTTCGTCCTACATCCTTGGCCACGGACAACCATCGCCGTGGTTGGGCTGCCTTCCTGCGTCACCCCATCGCTTGACTACTACCAGCTCGGGTCCCACGCTCCGCCACACCCCCTCACCCCGAAGGGATCGGTGAGTGTGGTTTCGGGTGGTTAGCATCACCGGGTTCGTCATGGGCGCTACTTTGCCGGTACGGGAATATCAACCCGTTGTCCATCGACTACGCCTGTCGGCCTCGCCTTAGGTCCCGACTTACCCAGGGCAGATTAGCTTGACCCTGGAACCCTTGATCATTCGGCGGCAATGTTTCTCACATTGCATTCGCTACTCATGCCTGCATTCTCACTCGTGTCGCGTCCACCCCTAGGTCACCCTGGAGCTTCACTCGCGACACGACGCTCCCCTACCCATCCACACACCTGAACCATGAAGGCTAGGAGAATATGTGAATGCCATAGCTTCGGCGGATGACTTGAGCCCCGCTACATTGTCGGCGCGGAATCACTTGACCAGTGAGCTATTACGCACTCTTTCAAGGGTGGCTGCTTCCAAGCCAACCTCCTGGTTGTCAATGCGACTCCACATCCTTTTCCACTTAGTCACCGCTTAGGGGCCTTAGCTGATGGTCTGGGCTGTTTCCCTCTCGACTACGGAGCTTATCCCCCGCAGTCTCACTGCTGCGCTCTCACTTACCGGCATTCGGAGTTTGGCTAACGTCAGTAACCTGGTCGGGCCCATCGGCTATCCAGTGCTCTACCTCCGGCAAGAAACACGCAACGCTGCACCTAAATGCATTTCGGGGAGAACCAGCTATCACGAAGTTTGATTGGCCTTTCACCCCTATCCACAGGTCATCCCCTCAGTTTTCAACCTAAGTGGGTTCGGTCCTCCACGCGGTCTTACCCGCGCTTCAACCTGCCCATGGATAGATCACTTCGCTTCGGGTCTTGATCGTGCTACTCAAACGCCCTATTCGGACTCGCTTTCGCTACGGCTTCCCCACACGGGTTAACCTCGCAACACAACGCAAACTCGCAGGCTCATTCTTCAAAAGGCACGCCATCACCCCAACACCCACAAGGGGCAGCCGGGCTCTGACGGATTGTAGGCACACGGTTTCAGGTACTATTTCACTCCCCGCCAGGGGTACTTTTCACCTTTCCCTCACGGTACTTGTCCGCTATCGGTCATCAAGGAGTATTTAGGCTTAACGGGTGGTCCCGCCAGATTCACACGGAATTTCAGGGGTTCCGTGTTACTTGGGATACCGCTTCAGAGACACAACCTTACGCATACGGGGCTATCACCCTCTACGGCGCCACTTTCCAATGGACTTCGACTTCGATTGCGTTTTCTTACTCTGTGCCAGTCCGGCAGAACTGACCAAACGGTCCCACAACCCCCCATACGCAACCCCTGCCGGGTATCACACGTACGAGGTTTGGCCTCATCCGATTTCGCTCGCCACTACTCTCGGAATCACTATTGTTTTCTCTTCCTGTGGGTACTGAGATGTTTCACTTCCCCACGTTCCCTCCACACACCCTATATATTCAGGTGCAGGTAACTGGACATGACTCCAGCTGGGTTCCCCCATTCGGAAATCCCCGGATCACAGCTCGGTTGCCAACTCCCCAGGGCTTATCGCAGGCTCCTACGTCCTTCATCGGCTCTTGATGCCAAGGCATCCACCATGTGCCCTTCATAGCTTGTCTCACAAACACTCAACGAAGACAACAAACTACAAAGACCAAGCAACACCCACCAACCACCACACACACATGTGCATGCGCC
>NZ_JBNCOG010000070.1:0-2483 GCF_051280745.1 Nocardioides ureilyticus
GCGAGGGCGCGGCGACGCCGGCGTCGCGGGGGACCGCGCCCAGCACCGGCAGGCCGATCGCGGAGCGGACCTCCGCGACCTGGCGCGGCGAGCCGGCCTGGTTGAGCACCACGCCGACGACGTCGACCGTGTCGTCCCACGTGGCCAGCCCGTGGACGAGCGCCCCGACGGTGCGCGAGGCGCGGGAGATGTCGACGACGAGGACCACCGGGCTGCGGGTCAGGGTGGCGACGTGGGCGGTCGAGGCGTACCCGCGGCCGCCGATCCGCCCGTCGTACAGCCCCATGACGCCCTCGACGACCGCGACGTCCGCCCCGGCGGCGCCGTGCCGCAGGAGGGGTACGACGCGGTCCTCGCCGACCAGGTGCGGGTCGAGGTTGCGGCCCGGCCGTCCGCAGGCCAGCGCGTGGTAGCCGGGGTCGATGTAGTCCGGCCCGACCTTGTGGCCGCTGACCACGTGGCCGGCGCGGGTGAGCGCCCGCATCAGGCCGGTGGCGACCGTGGTCTTGCCCTGGCCGGTGGAGGGTGCGGCCACCACCAGCCGGGGCAGCCGGCCGGCGCGGCTCACCACTCGATGCCCCGCTGGCCCTTCTGGCCGACGTCCATGGGGTGCTTGACCTTGGTCATGTCGGTGACCAGGTCGGCGACCTCGACCAGGCGGGGGTCGGCCCGGCGGCCGGTGACGACGACGTACTGCCGGCCGGGCCGGTTCGCGAGGGTCTCGACGACGTCGTCGACGTCGACCCAGCCCCACTGCATCGGGTAGGTGAACTCGTCGAGCACGTAGAGGTCGTGGGTCTCGGCGGCGATCCGTCGCTTGACCTCGGCCCAGCCCTCGGCGGCCTCGGCGGCGTGGTCCTCGGCCTCCCCGGCCTTGCGCGACCACGACCAGCCGGCGCCCATCTTGTGCCACTCGACGGGGCCGCCCTCGCCGGTCTCCTCGTGCAGCTGTCCGAGGCGCTCGAGGACGGTCTGCTCGCCGATGCGCCACTTGGCGGACTTCACGAACTGGAAGACCCCGACGTTCCACCCCTGGTTCCAGCTCCGGATGGCCAGGCCGAAGGCGGCCGTCGACTTCCCCTTGCCGTCGCCGGTGTGGACCATCAGCAGCGGCCGGTTGCGGCGCTGGCGGGTGGTGAGCCCGTCGTCGGGCACGGCGGTCGGCTGTCCCTTGGGCACGTCAGCCCCTCCAGGTGTCGGCGTGGATGGCGTCGGCGAGCGGCCGGCGGGTGCGCCAGCCGTGCCGCTCCAGGTCCGGGACGGTCTGCAGCCGGCTGACCTCGCCGAGGCAGAGCCACGCCACCGGCCGGACGTCGTCGGGGATGCCGAGCAGCTCGCGCAGGAACTCCTCGCGGTAGAACGACACCCAGCCCAGGCCCAGCCCCTCGGCGGTCGCGGCCAGCCAGAGGTTCTGGATGGCCAGGCAGGTGGAGTAGAGGCCGGCATCGGCGATCGCGTGGCGGCCGAGCACCTGCGGCCCGCCGCGGCCCTGGCTGTGGGTGACGACGACGCCGAGCCCGGACTCCAGCACGCCCTCGACCTTGATCCGGTCGAACGTCGCCCGCCGCTCCGGCGGCAGGGACGCGGCGTACGTCGCCCGCTCGGTGTGGACGTGGTCGCGGAACCGCTCGCGGGTGGCCCGGTCGCGGACCAGCACGAAGTCCCACGGCTGGCTGTGGCCCACGCTGGGCGCCGCGTGCGCCGCGCCGAGGACGCGTCCGAGGACCTCGTCGGCCGGCGGCCGGCCGGTGAACTCGGCCCGGACGTCGCGGCGGCGCGCGATGACGTCGTACAGGTCGGCGGTCGGGCCGGCGGTCGGGCCGGCGGTCGGGCCGGCGGTCGGTGTCGTCATGCGGCGCGGCCCTGCCGGGCGACGCCGGCGAGCTGCTCGGCGCTGACGTCGCCGAGCGGCAGGTACTCGCCGCGGAGGTGCCCGGCGAGCGCGCGGGCGAGCCCCAGCCGCATCGGACCGCTCTCGCAGTCGACGACGACGGCCGGCACCCCGGCGGCGGCGAGCGCGTCGGCGGCCCGCCGTGAGCGGGGGACCGGGTCGGCGCCGGCGGTCGCCCGCCCGTCGGTGACGACGACGAGCAGCGGCCGCAGCCGGGGGTCCCGCAGCCGCTCGACGTCGAGCACCCGCGCCGCCTCGAGCAGGCCCTCCGCGAGCGGGGTGCGTCCGCCGGCGGGGACGCGGTCGAGGCGGGTGGCGGCGACGTCGACCGAACGGGTGGGCGGCAGGACCAGGTCGGCGCCGGTCCCGCCGAAGGTCACCAGCCCGACCTTGTCCCGGCGGCGGTAGGCGTCGAGGAGCAGGGAGAGGATCGCCGTCTTGACCTCCGCCATCCGGCGCCGCGCCGCCATCGAGCCGGACGCGTCGACGCAGAAGAGCACGAGGTTCGCCTCGCGGCCCTCGCGCACGGCGGTGCGCAGGTCGGCGCCGCGGAGCAGCAGCCGGCCGCCCGCCCGGCCGCCCGCCCGGCCGC
>NZ_JBNCOG010000072.1:0-2094 GCF_051280745.1 Nocardioides ureilyticus
CGGTTCGCCGGGGACTCCGGCGACGGCATGCAGCTGACCGGCGACCGGTTCACCCAGGAGTCGGCGTCGTTCGGCAACGACCTCGCGACCCTGCCCAACTTCCCGGCCGAGATCCGGGCGCCCCAGGGGACCATCCCGGGCGTCTCGTCCTTCCAGGTGCACTTCGCCGACCACGACATCCTCACCCCGGGTGACGCACCCGACGTCCTGGTCGCGATGAACCCCGCCGCGCTCAAGGCCAACCTCGGCGACCTGCCCAAGGGCGCGACGGTGATCGTGGACTCCCACGACTTCACCACCCGCAACCTCGCGAAGGCCGGTTACGAGTCCAACCCGCTCGACTCGCTCGGCGACGCGGGCAGCCCGCTGGGCGACCACCAGGTGCACGCGGTGGACCTGACCGGCATGACCGTCGAGGCGGTCAAGGAGTTCGGCCTCTCCCGCAAGGACGCCGCGCGCGCGAAGAACATGTTCGCCCTCGGCCTGGTCTCGTGGATGTACGGCCGCCCCACCGACTCGACCACCGCGTTCCTCACCAAGCGGTTCGCGAAGGTCCCCGCCATCCGCGACGCCAACATCGCGGCGTTCAAGGCCGGTTGGAACTTCGGCGAGACCACCGAGGCGTTCGCGGTCTCCTACGAGATCAAGCCGGCGCCGGTCTCGGCGGGCACGTACCGCAACATCACCGGGAACCTCGCGCTCTCCTACGGCCTGGTGGCCGCCGGCGTGCAGTCCGGGCTCCCCGTGTTCCTCGGGTCCTACCCGATCACCCCCGCCTCGGACATCCTCCACGAGCTCAGCAAGCACAAGTCGTTCGGCGTGACCACGCTGCAGGCCGAGGACGAGATCGCCGGCGTGGGTGCCGCGATCGGCGCCTCCTTCGCCGGCCACCTCGGCGTGACCACCACCTCCGGCCCCGGCATCGCCCTGAAGTCCGAGGCCATCGGCCTCGCGGTGATGACCGAGCTCCCGCTCCTGGTCGTCGACGTCCAGCGCGGCGGGCCCTCAACCGGGCTGCCCACCAAGACCGAGCAGGCCGACCTGCTGCAGGCCATGTTCGGCCGCAACGGCGAGGCGCCGGTGCCGATCGTCGCCGCCCAGTCGCCCGGCGACTGCTTCGACGCCGCTCTCGAGGCGGCGCGGATCGCGATCACCTACCGCACCCCGGTGATGCTGCTCTCCGACGGCTACCTCGCGAACGGCTCCGAGCCGTGGCGGGTCCCCGAGGTCGCCGACCTGCCGACGATCGAGCCGGACTTCGCCACCGAGCGCAACCACGTCGTCAAGACGCTCGAGGACGGGACGGAGGAGAAGGACTTCTGGCCGTACCTGCGCGACGAGGAGACCCTCGCCCGCCCGTGGGCGGTCCCCGGGACGCCCGGGCTCGAGCACCGCATCGGCGGCCTGGAGAAGGGCGAGGGGCACGGCAACATCTCCTACGACCCGGCCAACCACGACTTCATGGTCCGCATGCGCCAGGCCAAGGTCGACCGGATCGCCGAGTCCCTGCCCCCGACCCAGGTCGACGACCCGTCGGGCCAGGCCAAGGTGCTCGTCCTGGGCTGGGGCTCGACCTACGGCCCGATCGGAGCCGGCGTACGGCGCGTCCGCCGCGCCGGCCACCACGTCGCCCAGGTCCACCTGCGCCACCTGAACCCGTTCCCGAAGGACCTCGGCGAGATCCTCCGCCGCTACGACAAGGTCCTCGTGCCGGAGATGAACCTCGGCCAGCTCTCCATGCTGCTGCGCGCGAAGTACCTCGTCGACGCGGTCGGCTACAACCAGGTCAACGGCATGCCGATCAAGGCCGCCGTCCTCGCCGAGGTCATCGGCAACCTCGTCGCCGAGGTCGAGGGCATCGAGATCGACCTGGCCACGCTCACCAGCGCCCACACCACCCCCACTGCCGAGGAGGCAACCCGATGACCGCCCTCGCGTCCGGTACCGATCTGCCCACCCCGGGCCTGCGCTCGGGCACCGAGCTGGTCCCCACCACCGACCAGGCCCAGACCGGCAAGGACTTCTCCTCCGACCAGGAGGTCCGCTGGTGCCCCGGCTGCGGCGACTACGCCGTGCTCAAGGCCGTCCAGGGCT
>NZ_JBNCOG010000073.1:0-1914 GCF_051280745.1 Nocardioides ureilyticus
ACAACCAACCCACCACCCCCCCCCCCCCCCCCCCCCCCCCCCCCCCCCCCCCCCCCCCCCCCCCCCCCCCCCCCCCCCCCCCCCCCCCCCCCCTGGGCAGCACGGGGCGGAGGGGCGATGCTGGGGTCATGGAGCCCTTCGCCGACGTCCGCGAGCAGTACGCCCGGTTCGCCGAGGAGGCCGACGACTCCCCGTGCTTCCGCGACTGGGCCTCCTCCGTGGCCGACGACCCCGCCGTGCTCGACCTGCTGGCGGGGCTGCCCGCCGGCAAGGCCCAGCCCAACCTGGTGTTCGCGGCGGCGCGCTGGCACGGCGTGCCGGCGCCGGGGCCGTACGCCGCCCTCCGGGCCGCGCTGCTCGGCCCGGCGTGGGCGGCGGTGCGGGCCACGGTGCTGGCCCGCCGCACCCAGACCAACGAGGCCGGGCGCCTGGCCACCCTCGTGCCGGCCCTGACCGCGCTGGAGGAGGACCGGCCGCTCGCCCTCGTCGAGGTCGGCGCGAGCGCCGGGCTGTGCCTCTACCCGGACCGGTGGGGGTACGCGTGGGAGACGCCGGACGGGCCGGTGGTGACCGGGCCCGAGCCGCGCCTGCCGTGCCGGGTGGAGACCCGCGGGACGCTCCCGCCGTTCCCGGAGCGGCCACCGGCCGTCGCCTGGCGCGGTGGCCTCGACCTGCACCCCCTCGACGTGACCGACCCCGACACGACGGCCTGGCTGGAGACCCTGGTCTGGCCCGAGCACGACGACCGTCGTGCGGTGCTCGCCCATGCCGTCGAGCTGGCCCGGGCCGACCCTCCGCGGCTGGTCGAGGGGGACCTGCTCGCCGACCTCCCTCCGCTGGTCGAGCAGGCGGCCGAGCACGGGCCCGTGGTCGTCCTGCACAGCGCGGTCGTGGCCTACCTCCGCGGCCCGGACCGCGAGCGGTTCCACGACCTGATGACCGGTCTGGTCGCCGAGGGCGCGTGCCGGTGGGTCAGCAACGAGGCGCCGCAGGTGCTGCCGCGGGTGACCGCGACGGGTCCGGAGCCACCCGACGGGCGCCGGTTCGTGCTCGGCGTCGACGGCCGGGCGGTGGCGTGGACCCATGGCCACGGCCGGTCGATGACCTGGCTGTGACCGGTGCCGCGGACAGCTGACCCGTCAGGTCGGTGCCCCGAGCGTCGCCGCCAACCGCGTGCGTGAGGTGATCCCGAGCTTGCGGTAGACGTGGGACAGGTGCCACTCCACCGCCTTGACCGTCACGACGAGCGTCTCGGCGATCTGGCGGTTGGTGAGCCCGTCGGCCGCCAGCTGGGCGACCCGGCGCTCGCCGGGGGTCAGCACGGCCAGCGCCTCCCGGTGCGCCCGCCTCGGGCTCTCGCCGAGCCGCTCGAGCAGGCGGCGCACGCGGCCCTGGAGCGGCCAGAGCTCCTCCCGCCCGGCGTACGCCTCGGCGTGGCGGAGGAGGACCCGTGCCTCCTCGGCCGACTCCGGGCGGGGGTCGAGCAGCAGCAGGCCCGCGAGATCGGTGTCCACCTGCGCCGCCAGCCGATCGGCGCGGACGCCGTCGAGGCTCGCGCGGGCCCGCCGCAGCAGCCCGAGCCGGCCGGGGCCGGCGTCGGTGGCGGCGAGGGTCCGCAGTGCGGTCGCCACGGCGTACGGCGAGCCGGAGGCGCGGGCCACCTCGAGGTGGGTCGCAGCGTGCTCGACGGCCGGGCGCCGCTGGCCGGCACGCAGCAGGGCGAGGGCGGCACCGGCTCGCCAGGGCAGCGCGGCCGCGTGCACGGGGTCGTCGCCGACGAGCTCGCCGGCGGCCGCGTAGTGCTGCGCCGCGTGCGCCGGCTCGCTGAGCGCCGAGGGGAGCTCGCCCCGGGCCTGGTGGGGGACCCCCGCCGAGTCGTCCCCCCCCGTCAGCAGCTCCCGCACGACCGCCACC
>NZ_JBNCOG010000074.1:0-1624 GCF_051280745.1 Nocardioides ureilyticus
GCGATCGAGGTGATCACCTTCACCACGTTCCCGATCTCCTGGCTCGACGTCCCCAGCTTCGCCACCGTCTCGTTGGTCGACTCCACCGTCGAGACCGCCTGCGACGCCACCCGCGCCGCATCGTTCGCCGACTGCGCGATCTCCCGGATCGAAGCACCCATCTGCTCCGCACCCGCCGCCACCGTCTGCACGTTCCGCGACACCTCATCGGCCGCACCAGAGACCACACCCGCCTGCACCGACGTCTCCTCCGCACCCGCAGCGATCTGCTGCGACGACGCCGAGAGCTCCTCAGCCGCAGCCGCGACGGAGTCGGCGGAGGCGATGACGCTGGTCATCAGGTCTCGCAGCTTCGCGGTCGCGGCGTCCAGGCTGGCGCCCATGACCCCCACCTCGTCGCGGGTCGACAGCTCCGCACGCCGGGTCAGGTCACCCTCGGCCATCGCGTCGGTGACGACCTTGACCCGGGCGACGTCGCGGGAGATGGCCCGGGCGACCAGCCACCCGACCAGCAGCGCCAGGCCGATGCCGAGGGTGAGCAGCAGCAGCGCGACCAGGCGGTTGCTCGCATAGGCATCGTCGACCGCGGCGACAGCGGCCTCGGCGTCCGCCGACTCGTCGGCAATCAGTCCGCGGACGTCCTCGGTCATCGCATCGGCGATGGGGGTGCCACGCTCGAGGTTGACGCGGTGCCACTGCGCCAGCCGGCTCTCCAGCGCGAGCGGGATGAGGACGTCCTCCTGGAGGGCGGCGTAGTCGTCGACCGCGGCCTGCAGGTTGGCGAGGAGCTCCTCCTCCGCCGCGTCGACGCCCGTGGCCTCGTACGCCGCGACGGCCGTCTGGAACCGCTCGAAGGCTTCCTCCACCTTCTCGACGTAGTCGTTCTTCTCCTCCGTGGACGGTGCGATCAGCACGTCACGGGCGTTCTGTCGCACCACGCGGAGCGAGACGTTCATCTCGCCGGCCTGCTCGATCGCGAGAGCGTTGTTCTCGTACAGCGCGTGGGCCTGGTCGGCCGAGCCGCTGAGGGAGCGCAGACCCATCAGGCCGACGACGAGGCCGACGACCGCGGTGAACACCACCGCGCTCAGGATCTTGACCCGGACGCTCCGGTCGCCGAACCAGGCCAGCGGACCTCGGCGCTCCGTGGTGGTGGTGGTGGTGGTGGACATGCGCGTGCTCCCTTGCTGCTGCGCCGCGGTTGCGGCTGCAGGTGTCTGTGGACCGGGCCTGGGCTCAGGCTCGGGTGAAGCGGGCCACCTCGGCCCGCAGGTCGGCAGCCATCCGGGCCAGCTCGCCGACGGCGGCCTGGGACTGGCTCATGGCCTGGGTCGTGGCGACGGCGGCCTGGGTGACGCCTGCGATGTTCGCGGCGATCTCGCCCGAACCCGTCGAGGCCTCCGCCACGTTGCGCGACATCTCGTTCGTCGTCGCGGTCTGCTCCTCCACCGCCGAGGCGATGGTCAGCTGGTAGTCGTTGATCGAGGTGATGATCGAAGCGATCTCACCGATCGCCTCCACCGCACCACCGGTGTCACCCTGGATGGCCTCCACCCGACGCGCGATGTCCTCGGTCGCCCGAGCCGTCTCCTGCGCCAGCTCCTTGACCTCGTTCGCGACCACC
>NZ_JBNCOG010000075.1:0-1570 GCF_051280745.1 Nocardioides ureilyticus
ATCTCCCGGATCGAAGCACCCATCTGCTCCGCACCCGCCGCCACCGTCTGCACGTTCCGCGACACCTCATCCGCCGCACCAGAGACCACACCCGCCTGCACCGACGTCTCCTCCGCACCCGCAGCGATCTGCTGCGACGACGCCGACAGCTCCTCCGCAGCAGCCGCCACGGCGTCCGAGGAGGCAATGACGCTGGTCATCAGGTCCCGCAGCTTCGCCGTCGCCGCGTCCAGGCTGGCACCCATCGCGCCGACCTCGTCGCGGGTCGACAGCTCCGCACGCCGGGTCAGGTCACCCTCGGCCATCGCGTCGGTGACATCCTTGACCTTGGCGACGTTGCGTGAGATCGCACGGGCGACCAGCCACCCGACCAGCAGCGCCAAGCCGATGCCGAGGGTGAGCAGCAGCAGCGCGAAGGTGCGATTGGCGGTGTAGCTGTCCCGCACCTCGGCTGCGGCGCGATCGGCTGCGGCGGTTTCCGCAGCGACGAGGGTGCCCATGTGCTCCTTCGCCGCGCTGGAGTGGATGCTCGCGAACTCCTCGTTGGCCCGGTACCAATCGGCCTTCCGATCCGCCAGCCCGAAAGCGAAGAGGTGGTCGTGCTGGGCAGCGACGTATCCGGCCACGGCGTCCTGCAATCCCTCGAAGGCCGCCACCCTGTCTTCCTTCAGGCCGCCCTCCTGGTACCGCGCCGCTGCCGACTCGAAGGCCTCGACGTCCGCGGCGACGTCGTCCATGGCCTCATGCTTCGCGGCTTCGTCGATGCCGATCAGGACGTCACGTGCATGCTGGCGGATCGACTGAAGTGCGTTGTCCATCTCTCCCGCCGCGACGATGCCGAGCACGTTCTCGTCGTGGAGCGACTCAGCCTGGTCGGCCGAGGCGCTGAGCGAGCGGAGCCCCGTGACCCCGACGACGAGAGCGACGACCGCGGTGAGGACCACCGCGCTCAGGATCTTGACCCGGACGCTCCGGTCGCCGAACCAGGCCAGCGGCCCTCGGCGATCAGTGGTGGTGGACATCGGCATGCTCCCTCTGCTGCTGCACCATCTTTGGTGCTGCGTGTCGTGGTTGTACGGGTCTGGGTCCGGCTCGGGTCGAGCAGGCCGCCTCGGCCCGCGAGTCGGCGGCCACCCGGGCCAGCTCGTCGCCGGCCGCCTGCACCGACATCTCCTCCGCACGCGCCGCGCCCTGCTGCGACGACGTAAGCCGGCGGCGGTGTCGCGGTCATCGAGGTGCTTCTCCGTGGGGGAGAGCAGTCGTGGGTGATCCGTCGTGGCGGACCCGGGTGGAGCTCAGGCCTTGAACTGCGAGACCTGGGTCCGCAGCTGGTGGGCCATCGAGGACAGCTCGGTCACCGCGGAGCCGGCCTGGGCCAGCGCCTGGGTGGTCGACTCCGCCGCGGAGGAGACACCCGAGATGTTCGTCGCGATCTCGCCCGAACCCGTCGAGGCCTCCGCCACGTTGCGCGACATCTCGTTCGTCGTCGCGGTCTGCTCCTCCACCGCCGAGGCGATGGTCAGCTGGTAGTCGTTGATCGAGGTGATGATCGAGGCGATCTCACCGATCG
>NZ_JBNCOG010000076.1:0-1451 GCF_051280745.1 Nocardioides ureilyticus
GTTCGTCTGCTCCGCGATCGAGGTGATCACCTTCACCACGTTCCCGATCTCCTGGCTCGACGTCCCCAGCTTCGCCACCGTCTCGTTGGTCGACTCCACCGTCGAGACCGCCTGCGACGCAACCCGCGCCGCATCGTTCGCCGACTGCGCGATCTCCCGGATCGAAGCACCCATCTGCTCCGCACCCGCCGCCACCGTCTGCACGTTCCGCGACACCTCATCGGCCGCACCCGAGACCACACCCGCCTGCACCGACGTCTCCTCCGCACCCGCAGCGATCTGCTGCGACGACGCCGACAGCTCCTCAGCAGCAGCCGCCACCGCGTCCGAGGAGGCGATGACCATCGTCATCAGCTCCCGCAGCTTGCCCGTGGCCGCGTCGAGGCTGGCGCCCATCGCACCGACCTCGTCGCGTGCCTCGACGCCGCTGGTCTGGGTCAGGTCACCCTCGGCCATCGCGTCGGAGACCCGGCGGACCCGGGCGACGTTGCCGGCGATGCCGCGCGCCACCAGCAGACCGACGGCGAGGCAGACGACGACGGCGAGGCCGAGGATGACCAGGGCCAGCGTGCGAGCGCTTTCGTAGGCGCTCTGCGCGTCGCTCGCGCTGGCCGCGGCCGCGGCATCCTCGGTGTCGATGATCGCGCCGAGGTCGCTGCTGACCGCCTCGGCGACCGGGGCGGCGACGTCGTTGTTCACCTGCAACCACCGGCCGAGGTCCTGCGCTTCGGCGATCGGGCCCATCTTGTTGTCGACGATGGCGAGGTACTCGGCGAGCTTGGCGCGGATGTCGGCCACCCGCTCGGTGTTCTCGGCGCTGGCGCCGGTCGCGAGGTACTCGTCGAGCTGGGCGTCGAACGTCGCCTGCAGCTCGGCGTACTCGTCGAGGGTCGCCTGGCGGTCCGGGCCGTCACCGACCAGGAGGATGTCCCGGACGCTGAGCGAGATGCTCTTGCGGGTGACGCTGATGTTCCCGAGCACCTTCACCGCGGCCAGGTTGTCCTCGTAGATCCGCTGGCTGGTCGCGGCACTGGCGGAGAGGGCGTTGAGGCCGAAGAGGCCGACGACCAGCGCAGCCACGACGCCGACGACGGCGGGCGCGAGGATCTTCGTGCGGATGGACAGGTGGGCGAACCACTGCGCCGGCGAGAGCCGGCCGCGGGGTGTCGTGGTCATCGAGGTGCCTTCTGTGGGTGGGGGGTCGTGCGGGCCGGCGATCGGGGCCGGCAGGGCCGACCGGCCGGTGGTCGGTCAGGCGGGTCGGTCAGGCGGGGCGGTCGTGGCGGACCCGGGTGGAGCTCAGGCCTTGAACTGCGAGACCTGGGTTCGCAGCTGGTGGGCCATCGAGGACAGCTCGGTCACCGCGGAGCCGGCCTGGGCCAGCGCCTGGGTGGTCGACTCCGCCGCGGAGGAGACACCCGAGATGTTCGTCGCGATCTCGCCCGAACCCG
>NZ_JBNCOG010000077.1:0-1268 GCF_051280745.1 Nocardioides ureilyticus
GGCGGCGCGCCCGGCGTGGACCTGCCCTCCGCCGCGGTCGCCCTGCCGGCGGCCTGGGCCGAGCCGCTGCGGCTCGACGCCGAGCTGCCGGTCGTCGGCCGGGTGGAGCGCGGGCGCCTGCTCCTCGACCTGGTCGCGGTCGACCCCGCCGACGACGAGCACCTGCTGGCCGCCGTACGACGCGTCGCGGCGCGGGGCTGAGGACAGGCCAGAGGGTGCACGTCCTCGCCACCGCCGGGCACGTCGACCACGGCAAGTCCACCCTGGTCCACGCCCTCACCGGCATGGAGCCCGACCGCCTGGCGGAGGAGCGCGCCCGCGGGCTCTCCATCCAGCTCGGCTACGCCTGGACCACCCTCGAGGACCAGACGGTCGCCTTCGTCGACGTCCCGGGCCACGAGCGGTTCGTGACGACCATGCTCGCCGGCGTGGGGCCGGTGCCGGCCGTGCTGCTGGTCGTGGCGGCCGACGACCCGTGGATGCCGCAGGCCGCCGAGCACCTCGCCGCCCTCGACGCGCTCGGCGTCGGCCACGGCGTCGTCGCCGTCACCCGGGCCGACCTCGCCGACCCCCGACCCATGGTCGAGCGGGCCACCGCCGAGCTGGCGACCACCACGCTCGCGGGCTCCCCGGTCGTGCCGGTCAGCGCGCGGACCGGCCTCGGCCTCGACCTGCTGCGCCGCGAGCTCCTCCGCCTCGCGCGCTCGCTGCCGGCGCCCGACCCGGAGGCACCGGTGCGGCTGTGGGTCGACCGGCGGTTCACCGTGACCGGCGCCGGGACCGTCGTGACGGGCACCCTCCCCGCCGGGACGGTACGCCGCGGCGACGCGCTCGAGCTGTGGGCCGGCGCCGAGCCGGCGCGCGTGCGCGTGCGGGGCGTGCAGTCGCTCGGCGAGGGGGTCGACCGGGCCACCGGCGTCGCCCGGGTCGCGCTCAACCTGACCGGCGAGGGGCTCGACCGGGTCGACCGCGACAGCGTGCTGGTGAGCCCCGGCGCGCACCACCCGGCCACCATCGTCGACGTGCGCGTCGCCGGCGTGGGCCGGATGCCGGAGCGGCCGGTGCTGCACGTGGGAGCCGCGTCGTTCGCGGTGCGGGCGCGGCCACTGGCCGGGGACGAGGGCGACCTCGTGCGGCTGGTGCTGCCCCGCGCCGTACCCCTGCACGTGGGCGACCGCGCGCTGCTGCGCGACCCCGGCTCGCGGCGGGTGTGGGGCGTGCTCGTGCTCGACCCGGCGCCACCGCCGCTGGGCCGCCGGGGAGCCGCC
>NZ_JBNCOG010000078.1:0-1082 GCF_051280745.1 Nocardioides ureilyticus
GCTAGGTGTATTCGGCCATGACGTTGGTGGCATTGGTTGGTCGTTGACGTGAAGAGAACCTCCGGGTGGGGTGTGGCTTGTCGAAGGCCCACTTCCAACCCGGAGGCTCCATGTTCCACGGTAGTGCGCGGCTGACCGTTCACGGTCGGCTGCTGATCGTTCAACGTCATCAGGCTGGCTGGAAGCAAGCCCACATCGCGGCCGCGATGGGCGTCTCACGCAAGTGCGTGAAGACCTGGATCGACCGGTTCGCAGCCGAGGGCGAGAACGGCTTGCGAACACGGTCCTCGCGCCCTCACTCAACACCGACCCGCACAGCCGACGAGGTCGAGCAGCGTGTGCTCGAGCTGCGCCGACACGAGCGCCGCGGACAAGACTGGATCGGTCCCGAGCTCGCGATCCCACCCCGCACGGTGTCGCGGATCCTGCGCCGCCACGAGGTGCCCTACCTAGCCGAGTGCGACCCGATCACCGGCGAAGTCATCCGCGCCTCGCGAGCAACCGGCGTGCGCTACGAGCGCGAGAAACCCGGCGAACTGGTCCACATGGACGTCAAGAAGCTCGGCAAGATCCCCGACGGTGGCGGCTGGCGCGCCCACGGCCGCAGCGAAAAGGTCCGCGGCCGCGGGATCGGCTACGACTACGTCCACTCCCTCGTCGACGACCACTCCCGGCTGGCCTACTCCGAGATCCTGCCCGACGAAAAGGGCAAGACCTGCGCGGAGTTCCTGACCCGGGCGGCCGCCTACTTCGCCGAACATGGGATCACCCGGATCGAGCGTGTGATCACCGACAACCACCTCAGCTATCGACGATCCCGCGACATGGCCGCCGCGGTGGCAGCGCTCGGCGCCAAGCACAAGTTCATCCGCCCGCACTGCCCGTGGCAGAACGGCAAGGTGGAGCGCCTCAACCGCACCCTTCAGGTCGAGTGGGCCTACCGGCACGCCTTCACCAGCAACGAGGCCCGAGCGGCCGCTCTTGCGCCCTGGCTGAAGCACTACAACACTCAACGCCGCCACAGCGCACTCGGCGGACACCCACCGATCAGCCGCCTGATACCAACCTGATGGCCGAATACA
>NZ_JBNCOG010000079.1:0-585 GCF_051280745.1 Nocardioides ureilyticus
TTCGGGGCCGAGCTGGTGCCCGACGACGTCGTCGAGGTCGACCTCACCGGTGACGTCAAGGTCGTCAGGACCGCCACCTCCACCCACACCGCTCGCGCGGTCGTCCTCGCCACCGGCTCGGGCTACCGCAAGCTCGGGCTGCCCCGCGAGGACGAGCTGTCCGGCCGTGGGGTCTCGTGGTGTGCGACCTGCGACGGCTTCTTCTTCCGCGAGCAGCACATCGCGGTCGTCGGCGGCGGCGACTCCGCGATCGAGGAGGCCACCTTCCTGACCCGGTTCGGGTCGAAGGTCTCGCTCATCGTGCGCCGCGACGAGCTGCGCGCCTCCAAGATCATGCAGGAGCGGGCCTTCGCCGACCCGAAGCTGGAGATCGAGTGGAACTCGGTCGTGGAGGAGATCCACGGCGAGGACCGTCTCGAGGGCATCACGCTCAAGGACACCGTGACCGGCCAGACCCGGCGGATGGACGCGACCGGTCTGTTCATCGCCATCGGCCACGACCCCCGCTCCGAGCTGCTCCGCGGGCAGGTGGAGCTGGACGCCAACGGCTACGTCGTCGTGGCCCACCCCTCCACGAGCACCAAC
>NZ_JBNCOG010000080.1:0-578 GCF_051280745.1 Nocardioides ureilyticus
GTCCACCTGCCGCGCATTCGCCCGCGTCGGCGACTCCCACACCGACCCGAAGTCACCAGCAGCATCGAAGACCTCGACGTTCTTCACGTCCGTCAGCTCCTCGAAGTACGCCACCGCCACCTGCCCGCGGGCCGGGTCAGCAGCCACGTAGTAGGCACCCAACGTCTTGGTGATCGTCCCCAACGCCGCACCGGACTCCGCGTCGAAGACCTCCACACCACGCGACGGGATCGCCACGTACACGTGCCCCAGCACCGGATCCACATCGATCGACCGGTTCGACTCACTGATCGGGTACGGACCCCGCACCACCTCACCGAACGAACCCTCCGCGATCGAGACCACGACCCAGTTCCGGTTCTGCTGACCCACGTACAACAGCTCGTTCTCGTCATCGATCCCGAGATCCCGGATGTTCTCCGGCAGCTGCATCGACCGCAACACCTCATCGGTCTCCGGATCCAGCTCCCAGATCGTCCGACCGTTCTGGTCACCCAGGAACAACGTGTCCCGCGCCTGCGAGAACGCCACCCCCGCCGGCAGCTGCGCCACCGTGTCATCCACCGACACCAGCTCGC